>CALPQA020000109.1 GCA_943325595.2 Auritidibacter sp. Marseille-P8566 | reverse complement strand
TTCATGCTGAAAAACCGCAAGAATTTTTGGAATTGACATTGAAATTTTTGGAATAAAAAAACCCTTTTCAATTTGAAAAGGGTTTGTATAATTAAGAGAAAGTAAAATTAGATTTTCATGATTTTCAGCGTTTCTGTACTACCCGAATCAGAAGTAACTTTTACAAGATACGCCCCTGAATGCAATATTGATAAATCTAAAACAATCTCATTCATAGCATTGTATTTAGAATTGTATACTTGTTTTCCTAACAAATCAAAAACAACTACTTCATTAATTGTAACTGTATTTGCAGTCAATCTTAAAACACCAGTTGTTGGATTAGGTGTAGCTGTAATATTTAGTTTAGGATTATTAAAGCTAGCATTTGCTAACGATGGACCTGTATATTTGTATATTCCGCCCACTGTTGAACTAGTCGTAAATCCACCAGCCCATCCTGTAGTGTCATTTAAAAATGCGATGCTGGTTCTTTGAACTCCAGTATCTATTTGAGTCCAAGTAGTTCCATAATCGGTACTAAATCCTGAATAGTAGGTAGTTGTGGCTCCAACTGTAGTCGAGCCTGTTCCAACTAAAACGGTACTTCCTTTTATAAATGCTACTGATCTGTATGGCTGAGTGTAGGCTACTCCCGCTGACCATGTGGTTCCCCCATCGGTAGTTTTATGAAGTTTATAGGTCGGTGAAGTTGTTGCGCCAGCTCTTGCTATACATATTCCATAGTTGGTTCCAGCACCTGCGGATAAAACATCACTAAAAAACAATTGTCCAGCAGATGTAGCTGTGCTAACTCCACCAAAATCAGATAATCCAGTAGGTCCATTTAATTTCGTCCAGTTGGCTCCAGAATCAGTTGTTCGGTACATTTTTCCTTTACTAGTTACAAACCAATATGAATTACTTCCAGCAGATACATTTCCACCATTATATCCATATTCACCAGAAATAATGTCTGGAATTGTTGAGGTAATTGGTGACCAAGTAGATCCTCCATCTGTAGTTCTGTATACTTCAAAATCTGTAGCACCCGTCGTTGGATCACCAGAAGTAATTCCGGTTGTAGAATTAAAAAAATGAACTGTATTCATGAACGAAGCTGAATCTGTATACGCTCCTGCATTTTGTTGGTTCCAAGTACTTCCGCCATCTGTACTTTTCCAAACCCCACCCATTCCGGCTGTAGGACTTACAGCACTTAACCATGCGGTTCTTGCGCTAACTGGGCAAATATTGTTAATTTCTAAAGCAGTATTTCCGATATTGATTGTTCCACGTGTCCATGTTGTTCCACCATTTACAGTTAAGGCAAATTCTTGAAAATTTGCAGGAGTAGCGCTACTGCCATCGTATCCTAGTACCCAAACTGTGTTGGCATCAATGATACTAATATTTTCAACTCCTTCAGATAAGTTTGTAAAACTTGTAGCTTGAGTTGTCCATTGTGCTTTCATTCCAATAGAGGAAATTAATAGAAAATAGAGTAATAGTTTTTTCATAATTTAAGTGTTAAATTTGTATATTTCAAAGATAGTAAAATAAATACGTGAAAATTAAATTAAATTTAAAATGAAATTACTTTTTAAAATACTCATTACGGCAGTTTTAGTTATGTTGATTTCTCATTTTATGAGAGGGGTTCATGTGGCAAATTTCGCGACTTCAATTATTGTGGCAATAGTTTTAGGGCTTTTGAATATATTTGTAAAACCAATATTAGTCTTATTCACTCTTCCGGTTACAATTTTTACTTTAGGATTATTTCTTTTAATTATTAATGCAATTCTTATTCTATTGTGTACAAAAATTGTTGGTGGTTTCAGCGTAGATTCCTTTTGGACCGCGTTGCTTTTTAGTATTGTACTTTCAATACTTCAATCAATTATGTATGGTTTGGCTAATGATAAAAAATAGTATTTGAATTTACCTCCTTAAATATTTTTTTCATGAAAAAATTGAGATTTTTATTGCCATTAGTTGCTTTATTTTTTTTGAGTTTTGGATTTTATTCTAAATCTACAACAATCCTTACTTTCCAGCAGCAATCGCCCTTTGCCTATTTGCCAACTTCAACAACACATCAAATTATAAAACACTCATACTATGCACTTTCGTATAATGAAAAATATGAACAAGCTGAGTGGGTTTCTTATTTTCTAAGAAGTTCCGATGAAGGAATTGGACATTTCAAAAGACCAAGATTTATTGATGATCCAAAAGTCAGCACTGCTTCTGCAGCTTCTGACAACTATAAAAAATCAGGTTATGACCGAGGTCATTTGTGTGCTGCGGCCGATATGAGATTTTCTAAAGCAGCTTATGATGAAACTTTTTTCACTTCCAACATTTCACCTCAAAAGCATAATTTTAATGATGGAATTTGGAAAAAATTGGAAGAAAAAACAAGATATTGGGCTCAAAAATACAACGGAATTTATGTTGTAACTGGAGGAATTCTTCAAAAGGGTTTGCCTACAATTGGTTTCGAAAAAGTAGCTATTCCTAATTATTTTTATAAAGTGCTTTTTTGTAAACATAAAGGAAAGTATAAAATGGTTGCTTTTTTAGTGCCGAGCTTTAAAAGTAAAGAACCTTTAAATACGTTTGTGGTTTCTGTAGATGCAATTGAAAAAATGACGGGAATTGACTTTTTCTCACAATTAAATGATGCTATTGAAAATGATTTGGAACGAAAAAGCGATTATAAAGCGTGGGCGTTTTAATTCAAAAGTTATATTTTAATGAAGCTACGAATCAAATTTAATAACACAAATTTCCACAGATTTCTTTGTGTTAATTTGTGAAATCTGTGTTATGTTTTATTAGAAAAAAAGCTACCATTCATTTACTTTATTGGCATCCATTTTTAGAAAAATAAACAATAGAATTGTGAATCCCCAAAGTCCCGAGCCTCCATAAGAAAAGAAAGGAAGAGGAACCCCAATAGTTGGAAAGATACCAGCCACCATAGCAATGTTTACAAAGAAATGAAAAAATAGTATTCCCGCAACACATTGACCGTAGACCCTACTAAATTTCGTTTTCTGCCTTTCCGCAAGGTAAATGACCCTCAAAAATAGGCTTAAAAATAATCCGATAACAACAAGCGAACCAAAGAATCCCCATTCTTCGCCAACAGTTGTGAAAATATAATCAGTGTGTTGTTCAGGAACAAAACCACCTTTAGTTTGTGTACCTTCAAGGAATCCTTTTCCGAACCAACCTCCAGAACCAATAGCAATTTCTGACTGATTTGTATTATAACCAATGCCTTTCATATCGACCTCTTTTCCTAATAAAATATTGAAACGGTCTCGATGGTGCTGTTTAAATACATGGTCAAAAACATAATCTACTGAGAATACAAAACCAGAAATCATTACAAAAATCATGGCGCTAGCTATAATATTCCTATTTCCCAATCTGCTTTTTATATAGATAATACAAATCACAATTAATGCCATTAGAGCTACTGCCCATGGTTCAAAAACAAGTGATAAAATGAACAATAGTATTGCAATAAATCCAGTCCAAACATACCAAGATGGCAATCCTTCTCTATATAATACTAGAATAAATATGCTATAAATTAAGGCGCTTCCTGGATCCGGTTGCGGTAATATTAGCATTATCGGAAGAAAAATGATAATTAAAGCCTGAATTTGCTTGTTAACTTCTTTCAAATTAACTTGCACATCACTTAAATACTTTGCCAAAGCCAATGCAGTGGCAGCTTTTGCAAATTCGGAAGGTTGAATAGTGAAACTTCCAATTGCATACCAACACCTTTGCCCTGCAATTGTTTTCCCTGCAACAAATAATCCTGCTAGTAAGACCAATGCCACGCCAAAAATGACACTAGAGTATTTTTCGTAAAATTTTCCGTCGACTGCTAAAATAATAAAGACAAGGGGAATTGTAAATAAAATAAAAAGCATTTGTTTCCCATAAATTTGACTAAAATCAAATAGGGAAGCGTCTTCAACTGAAGAAGAAAGAGAAGAGGAATAAATGTTCAACCAACCTAATACAACTAGAATAACATAGATAGCTACGCTGATCCAATCGAGGTTACTTGAAATACTTTGGTTTTTCATTCGGAATGAATTTCGTATTAATTACTTGTATTAGATTCTGTTTTTAGTTTCGGAACGATAGTTTTACTTCTTAAAATAGAATCTTTTTTTCGTAATTCTAATTTTACAGTCTCTGATAGGCCTCCTAATTTTGCATATCTACCTTGCAAACTAGTATTCAAAATCCGGGTTTCTAAATCTGTTCTTGTTATTTTTTTTCTAAGGTATTTTTCAATCATTAAACTTGCGATTGGACCAGCAATCGTAGCTCCATAGCCACCGTTTTCAATCATAACTGCGATTGCTATTTTAGGATTGTCTTTTGGTGCAAAAGCTACAAATATGGAGTGGTCTTCCATTTTTGTTCTAACCCCACCAATTTTCGCAAAATTTTCGGCGGTTCCCGTTTTACCGCAAATATCTATTCCTTCAACTTTAAGAGCATAGGCAGTTCCCAAATTATAAACATCAAATAATCCCTCTATCATTGGTGCAAAATGCCTTCTATCAATTGTGGTTACGTGCTTTGTTCTAAATTTTTTATCTATAATTTCCCCTTCAATTTTTTTTATGATATGAGGAGTATAATAATATCCTTTATTGGCAACAGTGGCCATCATATTCGCCAATTGTATCGGTGTCATCAAAACTTCTCCTTGTCCAATTGCATTTGAGATAATTGTTTTTCCACTCCAACCCCAATCTGGATACATTTTTTTATATGTTTTTGAATTTGGAATTTTTCCTTTTTTTCCAGTCGGTAAGTCGTAACCCATGAATTGACCTAACCCAAAACTTTTTATATGATTACTCCAAACATCAACCGCATATGTAGGCTTCACGTATTTTGCTATAGTTCGCAAGTAAACATTTGAAAAATAGGCATTACAAGATTTGTAAATTCCCACATGCATATCTCGCAAACCCCCACCACAGTGACATCCTTGAAAACGACCTCTGGCATACGAAAAACCGTGATTACACATAAAAGTGGTGTTGACATCAATTACATTCTCTTGAAGTCCAACGAGTCCTGTCATAATTTTGAAAGGGGAACCGGGTGGATATTCTGCTAATAATCCTCTGTCATATAGTGGTTTTGCAATAGAATCACGATACAATAAAGTGTAGTTTTTTGAGCGTTGTCTCCCAACGAGTATTGCGGGATCATATGATGGAGCTGTAACCAATGATAATATTTCACCTGTTGACGGTTCAATTGCAACAATTCCACCACGTTTATTTATCATCAATTCTTCTCCATATTTTTGCAATTCTGCGGAAATGGATAAGTTTATATCTTCGCCTTGAACAGCTATAGTATCATATTTGCCCTCTTTATAAGAGCCGATTTCTCTATTAAACTTATCCTTTTGAATATATTTTACGCCTTTTACGCCACGTAATGTAATTTCGTAACTCTCTTCAACACCTTGTTTTCCAATTAAATCACCGCTGTTGTAATAAGGATTTTTCGCGATTTCTCTTTCACTTGCTTGAGTAATAAATCCGAAAACATTCGCTCCTGCCGAAATCTGATAATCTCTTAATGAACGTTTTTGAATGTAAAAACCTTCAAATTTTCGTATCTTTTCTTGAAAGGCGGCGTATTCTAACTTATTTAATTGCGGTAAAAAAACCGACGGTAATCTCGGACTATAAATTGTAGCTTTTGCCATTCTTTCTAAAAAATACTCTTTTGTAATATTTAATAAAAGACAAAATTCTGTGGTATCAATTTTTTTTAATTCTCGAGGAATTACCATGATGTCATAAGACGGTTGATTGGCTACCAATAATTTTCCATATCGGTCGTATATGTAGCCCCTTTCAGGATAATCATATTTTATTTTGATAGCATTGTTATCCGATTTTAACTTGAAGGTATCATTGACAACTTGAAGATAAAAAATACGGATCAAAAGCAATGAAGTCGCAACAATAATGATGATTGGAAGTAATGCTTTTCTCATCTTCGGCTTGGCTTAAAAATGTAGATTAAGACGATGCAAATTAGTAATGTAAATAAGGTTCCAAGAATAGTTCTAAGTAGAATATCCCAGAGTGAACTCAGTTGAAAAACTTCCAATATAAATAGTGTAAAATGATGCACAATTACAGCGAGTAATAAAAACGAAAATCGTTCTGGCGTCAAGATATCATTGATTCTAACAGTTTGATATTCATAACTTAATCCGAATGCAAATTTAAAAAGATACGGTCTTGAATAGGCCAATATCAAACAAGATGCTGCGTGAACACCGCCAGAATTACTGAATAAATCCATTGTGATTCCTAATAAAAAACTTGAAATAATCAGCATTGGTTTATTTCCGTTTACAGGATATAAAATTATAAAAAGGATATATGGAAATGGGTTTA
>CALPQA020000108.1 GCA_943325595.2 Auritidibacter sp. Marseille-P8566 | reverse complement strand
GCGAGTAATAGAAGGGCTTTATGATGGAGTTTCTACGTCAGAATTAGATAATTTAGCAGCCGAAACTGCAGCTTCGATGACCATTGCGCATCCTGATTATGCACAATTGGCAGCAAGAATTGCGATTTCGAATTTGCATTCCAATACCAAAAAATCGTTCTCGGAAACGATGAACGAAATGTTTCATTATGTAAACCCAAGAAACGGACTTGACGCTCCTTTACTTTCGGAAGAAGTGCACAAGGTAATTATGGACAACGCCGAATTTTTGGATTCGCACATCATCTACAACAGAGATTTTAACTATGATTATTTTGGTTTCAAAACCTTGGAACGTTCGTATTTGTTAAGAATTAACGGAAAAATAGTAGAGCGTCCACAACACATGTTGATGCGTGTTTCTGTTGGAATTCACTTGGATGATTTAAAATCTGTAATAGAAACCTACGACTTAATGTCGAAAAAATTCTTTACGCATGCAACGCCAACATTATTTAACGCGGGAACTCCAAAACCTCAAATGTCTTCTTGTTTCCTTTTGGCAATGCAAGATGATAGTATTGATGGAATTTACGATACGTTAAAACAAACGGCTAAAATCTCGCAATCGGCAGGTGGAATTGGACTTTCAATTCATAACGTACGCGCAACAGGATCATACATTCGTGGTACTAATGGAACATCAAACGGAATTGTTCCGATGTTGCGTGTTTTCAATGATACTGCTCGTTACGTTGATCAAGGTGGTGGAAAACGTAAAGGTAGTTTTGCTATTTATATCGAAACTTGGCATGCTGATATTTTCGATTTCTTGGATTTAAAAAAGAATACTGGAAAAGAAGAAATGCGCGCCAGAGATTTGTTTTTTGCCATGTGGACTTCCGATTTATTCATGAAACGTGTACAAGAAGACGGACTTTGGACGTTGATGTGCCCTAACGAATGTCCAGGTTTGTATGATGTTTATGGCGACGAATTTGAAGCGTTATATACTTCATATGAAGCAGCTGGAAAAGGCAGAAAAACTATCAAAGCACACGAATTATGGGAGAAAATTCTAGAATCGCAAATCGAGACTGGAACTCCATATATGTTGTACAAAGATGCAGCCAATAGAAAATCAAATCAGAAAAATCTAGGAACCATTCGTTCATCGAATTTGTGTACCGAGATTATGGAATATACTTCGAAAGACGAAATTGCAGTGTGTAATTTGGCGTCTCTATCGTTGCCAATGTTCGTAGAAAACGGAAAATTTAATCACGATTTGTTATTTACCGTGACCAAACGCGTGACCAGAAACTTGAATAAAGTAATCGATAGAAATTATTATCCTGTAATTGAAGGAGAAAATTCAAACAAACGCCACCGTCCAATTGGATTGGGAGTGCAAGGATTAGCCGATGCTTTTATTATGTTGCGTATGCCGTTTACATCTGACGAAGCTAAAAAATTGAACCAAGAAATTTTCGAAACCCTATATTTTGCT
Source organism: Auritidibacter sp. Marseille-P8566 (assembly GCA_943325595.2). Next base: position 4,983 of record CALPQA020000108.1, on the reverse strand, counting down.
GCAGTAACCGCATCAATGGAAATGGCAATCGAAGAAGGTCCATATTCTAGTTATGTGGGTTCTCCAATTTCGCAAGGAGAATTCCAACACAACCTTTGGGGAATCAAAGACGAAGAGCTTTCAGGACGTTGGGATTGGGCAGGTTTGCGAAAAGAAGTGTTGAAAAATGGCGTAAGAAACTCATTATTGGTAGCGCCAATGCCAACTGCTTCTACCTCACAAATTTTAGGAAACAACGAAGCTTTTGAGCCTTATACTTCCAATATTTATACACGACGCGTACTCTCGGGTGAATTCATTGTAGTTAACAAACATTTACTAGAAGATTTAGTAAAATTGGGACTTTGGACAGAAAGCTTGAAACAAGAATTAATGCGTGAAAACGGATCCGTTCAAAACCTAAATATCCCACAAGATTTAAAGGAATTGTACAAAACCGTTTGGGAAATGTCTATGAAAGACATCATCGATATGTCACGCCACAGAGGGTATTTTGTTGACCAGTCACAATCGTTGAACTTGTTCATGCAAAACGCCAATTATTCAAAATTAACCTCGATGCACTTCTATGCATGGCAATCAGGATTGAAAACTGGAATGTATTATTTGAGAACCAAAGCAGCTGTTGACGCCATCAAATTTACCTTAAACAACGACAAAAAAGCGGAGCCAATTGAAGTAACCGAGCAAGTAGCGGAACCGAAATTACAGCCTATTGCCGTTTTAAATGAACCAGTAGAAATGACTCCTGAAGAATACCGCGCGATGATTGAATTAGCAAAAAATGCTGGTCCAGAAGATTGCGAAATGTGTGGCAGCTAGTCTACTTAATTATAAATACTGAACCCTTGCAGCAATGTGAGGGTTTTTTTTGGGCGTGACCTTCGTTTAGGTCATTGCCAGGTACGAAGCAATATACACTAAACTCGGTCGGGCTGTGTGCTACAATCCACGCAAAAAAGCGTGGGATTTTCACTGCCATCCCTCACGCAACCTTTAGATTCAGAATTCAGAATTTGTAAGGCATCCCATTGGCAAAGTAAAGGAACTCAAAACTCCTATGAAATGATCCCATAATTTTCCAAATCGAGCAGCAAATCTGTTCAATCAGATTGAAAGCAGAACCATGAAAAATTAGTGTATAATCCTAAAACACTTCATAAAATACCTTTAAAAGCTTATAAAAGTCTTAAAAAGAATTTTTTACCCTAAAAAACAATTTACAAACAATCCATTTATATAGAAATTTGTAAAAAATTAAAAAAAGACAAAGCTGCTTTATTTGCCAATTATAAGAAAATAAAAAAGCGCTTTGAGCACGCTTTCTTCATAAAATATAAAAATTTGTGGATTGAAGATGTTAGGGATTATACGACCAAATATTACGATTGAAATAAAAATAAATATAGGCCCTAATGAATATCTGCCATTACCCTAATGTCTTTCATACCACAATTTTTAAATGGGTTTTAGATTAAAATGACCAATTATAATTTAAGTCCAAAAGCTTACTATTATAAAACGGATATTATTGACAGAGTTTTTAATTCCATGAATGATTAATCTTAATATCTAGTAAAAGATAATTAAATACAATTTAGTTTATTTAGTGCTGAAACCGCTGTTGACATATCCTCTAAACTCTTCAACCCATCTGTTTCTCTAAAAGAGTTTCATTCTTAATTAAAAACATTAAATAATCCCCAATAAAAAAATAGTGCAAGCAAAATACTATATGCCAAACTATTTAATGTCAAAAGCAATTTTGAAACAGTCCCCCAGACTTTGAATTTAATTACGTTTGTATTAATAATCAACAATGGGATGATTAACACTAAAATTAAGAAAGGAAGGTAGGACGAAATATCAATTAAACCAAAATCACTGCTCTTGTAAGGAGCTGGAAAATAGAAAACGCCTGATTCTCTAATCAATACTGTCATGTAATACGCCATAAATAAGCTTAGCACCGCCAACAAAAGTTTAAAATAGAAATACTTTATTTTTCTATTTCTAAAAGAGTCAACACCAAAATAGACAAATGAAAACAGAAATAAAATGAAGCAGGTTAGTATAAACGTATTGATATAATTATTATTTCTAGGGGTTTTAAAATCAATTAATTTTTGATATTCCGAATTGGCTGGAAACAAAGTGGTAATTTCAATCAAATGATCACCTTTAGCTAATTCTTTCTTTAAGTCAAGCTTTACCTGATGTTTGTAATCATGATAAAAATACAGATAAACTGAGCCATTGGTTGGGTTCCAAATTGAAGTTAATAATGTTCCGTCTCCTATTCTGTTTCTACAAACGTGCATTGTGTCTGAAAGAGCAGTGCAAAAAGCAACCTAAGTGTCAATTTTCGTTTTGAGAAAGGCGGCGCCATTAATGTAGCGTTCCTGTTTAATTGTGCTGAAATCGGTGATAGTTGAAGGACAGAAATTGGCAAGAACATACTTATTTTCTTTACCGATAGTTAAAGTGTAAGGCTCAACAATCAGGTATTTTCCCGATTTGTCAGTGTAAATAAATACATCGTTTTGCAATGCGCTATGATCGTATTGTTCGATGTACGCTTTTACCTCCTCAACGTTTTTGCAAGAATGCAGTATGTCTTTAAGATAGTTTATCCTACTGGTAATTTGTTTTTTGTTTAGAAAATCTTTTCGGTTCGAAGGAGTAAGTGTTGCAAGTGTTCCGAACGCAAGTCCAAATTCATTCATTCCTGATTGTGGTCGTAAGCCATCATTATCGTAATTCGCTCCACTAAATACTGCTCCATATCCTTTGGTTTCAAACCAAATTTTTGGATTAATGGTCCATGTATCGAAATTTACACCAAATAGTGTGTGACCACCCACAGTAACTTTATAAGCACTACAAGAATGGGCGTTTTTAGAAGAAAAAATCAAAAAAAAGAGTACAATAAATAGTCTAAATATTTTCATGGATTTCAATTTTCGTAACTGAAAGTTTCGTTGCTAAAAATGAGCACTTGAAACTTTCGCTTATCACCCCAATTTTATTTGTATTAGCGAAAGTTTTTTCGTTTTATATATTCTCAAATGTAATCTTTATTTTCTTTTAATTTTATATGAATTTTATTTTCATGAGGTTATTTGGAAAATCTTAGAAATCTAAAATCTAACTATCTGAGCTGTCTGTTTTGCGTGAGGGATTAAAGTGGAAATCCTTTGTGGAATGAAATGGAACAAAGATTGTAACGGAAAGCCCGACCGAGTTGACAACAGATTGCCTCGAGCCTCAAAAAGGTTGTAAACGAAGGGCACGCCCAAAAAAATTAATCTTCGGCTCTGGCTTTCTTTTTCTCGAAGGTAAGCACCAACGCTGGTAAAACCAAGAGATTGGCGAACATGGCAAAAAGCAGTGTACAGGAAATTAATCCGCCCAAAGCGACGGTTCCACCAAAGCTAGAAAGGGTGAATATGGCGAATCCGAAAATGAGCACTACCGAGGTGTAAAAAGTGCTTATTCCAGTTTCACGAAGAGCGCTAAATACAGATTTTTTGATTTTTCCGTTGTTTTGAAGTAGGTCGTGGCGGTATTTTGCCATGAACTGAATGGCGTTATCAACCGAAATTCCAAAGGCAATACTGAAAACCAATATTGTAGATGGCTTGAGCGGAATTCCGAGGTAACCCATTAATCCTGAGGTGATACAAAGCGGCAAAATGTTTGTAATTACAGATACGAAAATCATTTTTGACGAGCGAAACATGTACGCCATTAGACCTGCGATTAATAAAATAGCAAATATTAACGATTCGATTAAGTTGTCTATTAAATAAGCCGTTCCTTTTTGGAAAACCAATGCTTTCCCTGTTAGCGTAACTTTGTAGCGGTCTTTCGGGAAAACCTCATCTATTTTTGCCTGAAGTTTTCCTTCAATTTTCTTCATGTCTTGGGTGCCAATGTCTTTCATGAAAGTGGTAATTCTGGCGTATTGGCCGGTTGAATCAACGTAGCTTTTCATCAAATTGTCTTTCGTGTTTTTGGTGGCATTTTTGGCATAGGAAAGAATGAAAACTTGCTCTTGGGAAGTGGGTAATTCATAATATTCGGGCTTTCCGTTGTAGAACGCTTGCTTGGAATATTTTACCAAATTGACTACTGAAACTGGTTTTGAAAGTTCTGGAATTTGCTCGATTGTTTTTTGAAGTTCGTCCATTTTTTTCATAGTAGACAATTTCATAACGCCTTTTTTGCGTTTGGTATCAATCATGATTTCGAGTGGCATTACGCCGTTGAATTCTTTCTCGAAAAACACAATGTCTTTAAAAAACGAAGCGCTTTTTGGCATTTCGCCGATCAAACTTCCCGAAACTTTCATTTTTGAAACTCCAATTATGCTAAAAATCAAAAGCAATCCATAAATGGTGTAAATGGCTTTTCGCTTGTATTTTACGATGTTTTCTACCCAATCCAAAACCGAAGAAATATAGGTTTTACTGAGATGATACAAGTGTTTTTCCTTTGGAACGGACATAAAACTGTAGGCAATCGGAACAATTACTAAGGTTAAAAGATAAACTGTTATTACGTTTATAGAGGTTACCAATCCAAATTCAAATAACAGTTCGTTGCCCGTAATCATAAAAGTGGCAAATCCCGCTGCAGTAGTCAAATTGGTCATCATCGTTGAAACTCCAATTTTTGAAATAACACGTTGCAAGGCTTTTGCCTGATTGTGGTGCAGTTTTATTTCTTGTTGGTATTTATTGATTAGGAAAATACAATTCGTAATTCCGATTACAATAATCAACGGTGGGATAATGGCTGTTAGAATCGTTATTCGGTAATGGAACAATCCCAAGGTACCAAACGACCACATTACACCAAAAAGCAAGATCAGAATAGAAATAAAAGTGGCTCTATAGGAACGGAAAAACAAGAAGAAAATCAAGGATGTGATGAGCAGCGCCGCACCAATAAACAACCCGATTTCACCTTTCATATTCT
>CALPQA020000107.1 GCA_943325595.2 Auritidibacter sp. Marseille-P8566 | reverse complement strand
TTTTCGATGGAATAGCATTTTCAATTTTTAAAGGCATTTTGTTTTTGAAAAGGAACCTAGTAATCCTTGGGGTTCTAGTTCTTACTGGAGTTGGAGTAGGAATTTACTTCGATATGACAAATAAAGCGTATGATTCTGAAATCATTGATAAATCAATTTCTTGATTGTCTGAATTGTTTGTGTTCTGACTCATGTTCTAAAATTAAATAACGTTAAAAATTTGTTCCAATATTTTAATTGTAATCAAATAAGTTGGTTTTACACCTGTTGTTCCTAATCCACCTGAAGCCAATGTGCTTCCCGTTTCCAGAGGATTATCCGACGCATAATAAGCATACCTAACCTTTACGTTTGGATTGATACTTTTTCTAATTTTTGAAGCCGATTGAATTGCTTTCTGATAATAAGCCCCTTCCATTTCCAATCCAATTACGCCCCAAGTAGATTCATGAAAAAACTTCAATACATCTTTATTTTGCAACGATGTTCCTAAAACTGTAATCATAGGCCCCGCAACAACTGGAATATCGTTTCCTTCTAGCATTTCGGCTGTCAATTCATTTTGAAAGAAATAATTATCTCCCGTTCCCTCATTTATATGTGCCGACGGAATCATAATATCGCCTTTTCCTCCCTGAAGAATTCCTGCTTTACCCATTATTGAAACTGATTCAACATTCAATAAAATGTCTTTTTTGTAGGGTTTTAGCAATTCGTCAATGGTTTCATACGCTTGTTCTCCAAAAGCATAGTCCATAACGATAATAACTGGTTTTTTATTGTCTGTTTTGGCTTTTGAAAATCCTGATTTATTCCAATCGATTTTGGCGGTGTCAAAAATTTGAACATCAATATTGGTTCCCGAAGTATCCGGAATTGAAATCATTCCGTGTAATTTAGCGAAATCTTCTACTTTATTCCGAACCTCATCGGCGCCCGATTTGCTTAATTCCTCAAAAATAAAGAAATCCAATTTGTCCTTGAATTTTGTTTTTAAAACATGTGTTGCAAAAATAGAATTCATCACCGAGTGCATATTCGCGCTGATAACGTGAATTGGTCTGTCTAATAAATCATTTGCTTTAAGCACCTCTTTTATGTTAGTTGCCCAAATTTCTCCGTGAATGTGGTGTCCTAATCTCTCTCTTAAAATGGGACTAAATGTGATTGTTCTTTTGTTGTTATCAACCACTTCTTCGATGGCTAATTTTCCTAACCAATAAATAATATGCAAGAAACGATCTGGTTTTTCCTTAGTTCCAAAAGCATCATAAATGTCTAAAACCTCCGCAAATGTTCTTCCTAAAATATTTGCTGTATGAGAAATCGCTTTCTCTTTATCTGTTAAAATTAATTTTTTATTGGATAAAACGGCTTGCTCTAATTTTTGCCAATCGCGAGAAACTTCACCACTTTCATCAATTAAAACACGGTTTTTAATTTTGTGTGATTCGATGAAAATGAAAGTCAGGTGGGTCAAAATATCATAAATATCAGATCGACCTCGGGTAATTTCAACATTCATTTGTTCGTCATCAATTCGGTAACAATTTCTCCTTCTTTTTGGTGGAATAATTACTTGGAAATGTGATTTTGAATAACCTTCATCCGAAGTTAAATTAATAAATCTGCATTCTTCAATTCCTACTGGAAGCCTTTCTATAACATATAAAAGTCCGTTTAATTCTACTTTTTCATCGGCAATAGTTCCATATATTTCTGGGCGCAACAATAATAATGCTTCCCGCAAAGTATCTCCAGAAACTCCCATTGGCTTATAGAAACCTCTATTGAACAAATGGCGCATCGTGATGTATAATTTTTCTACTGCACTAGATGATTCTTGGGCTCTTGATCGCACTATATTTTTAATTTCTTTCATTTGGTTTTTATTTTATAACCCACAAATGTACTGTTTTTATATTTTAGTTGGTTAATACCAAATTTATAGCCGGTTCGTTTACCGATGCTTTCTCCAATGGATTAGCAGAATTCACATTGGTTTGACGGTTCCATTTTCCTCCTGAAAAGGTGTATAAAAAAGGTCTTTCCACATAATTATAAAGCACAAAAGGATAATATATTGTTTGAATATGTGTCTTGTTTGTTTGAGAATCCGTGATGGTTTTTTCGAGCTTATTTTTTTCTATTATAAGTTTTTCAAAACCAACAAATAGCCCGTTTGTAGGCATTTTTAAATTCAAATCCATTAAATCAAATCGGTTTCTTACCGTGCCTTTTTTTAAATTGACAATAAGGTCTTTGGTGAGAAGTTCTTGACCGGGATAACCATTTTCGGCAACGGAGTAAAAATGTATTTTCACGGTTGCTTTGTCTATTCTACTGTCGGTAAAAATAGTTACTTCTTTAAGAAATTTTGTTTTTTTATAAACGGGAAAATACGGGAAAAATTTGACGTCAATTCGAGGTCCGTTATCAAACGCTACGAGAATTGGATTTTCAATTTGCCCGATTTCTCTTTCTTTCGTTTGAAATCTTTTCAAAAGTACCACTTCATCTAATTGAAAGGCAATTTCTTTTAACATTACCCGATTGGCTTCTGATGCTTTTATGGTCTTTTTTTCAAAACCTAAAAGTGAAAAAATCAAGTTTTTATTCTGAGGAACAGTAATAGAATACGCGCCATTTTCCTCAGAAGTAGTTCCAATATTCTCGTTTTCAACCCAAATATTCACATACGGAATTGGCTTCCCAGATTCGTCTACAACAACGCCTTTGGTTTGTGCAGAAACATAAAAACTCATTAAAAGCAACACCAACCAAAGTCTTTTTTCTTGCATCATTTCTTTATTCTCTTTTTAATAAATCCGCAATCGTTCTATCGTTACTCAACCTCGGAATTTTATTTTGTCCGCCTAATTTTCCGATGGATTTCATATACTCTTGAAATCCGTTTTTTGCAACTGGCGTAATGACTAATTTCCGCAACACTTTCCCGGCAATCAAATCGTCATAATAGGTGTTTTGTAATCTCATTTCGGCATCTATCGCTTCCGCAAATGCAACTATGTTTTCCGGTGCATTTTCAAATTCTATGAACCATTCGTGGTAGGGCAAACCTTCAAGTGGCGTAATTTGTGGCGCCACAGTAAATTCGTTTATTTGAATAGCAGTATCTTTCATTGCTGCTTTCATAGCACATTCGACCTCTTTTCCAATTACGTGTTCCCCAAAAGCTGAAATATAATGTTTGATACGACCCGAAACAATCACACGATAGGGTTTTAGGGAAGTAAATTGCACTGTATCGCCAATATTATAGCCCCAAAGTCCTGCATTTGTTGAAATTATCAACACATAATTTACATTCAATTCAACTTCGCCAATGGTATATCGTTTGGGATTTTCAGAATAAAACTCTTCCGACTTTATAAACTCGTAGAAAATTCCTGCATTTAAAAGCAGCAACATTCCTTTTTCTTTCTGCGAATCTTGATACGCGAAAAATCCTTCCGAAGCAGGAAATAATTCAATGGAATCTACTTTTCTACCTATCAGGTTTTCAAATTTAGCGCGATAAGGCTCAAAATTCACGCCGCCATAAATGAATAAATTGAAGTTTTTAAAAAGTTCGCCAACTGGTTTATCGGCTTTTTGTTGTAATTTTTCAAAATACATTTGCACCCAAGACGGAATGCCCGAAATAACCGTCATGTCTTCATTGAACGTTTCTTCAACAATGGCGTCAACTTTGGTTTCCCAATCCTCTATGCAATTGGTTTCAAAAGTGGGCATTCGGTTTTTTTGTAAATATTTTGGAACAAAATGGGCTACAATTCCAGATAATCTTCCCAACTGAATACCGTTTTTTTCTTCTAAAATAGGGCTTCCTTGCAGAAATATCATTTTTCCGTTTACAAAATCGGCTTTGCCTGTTTCATGAATATAATGCAGAATTGCGTTTCGAGCGGCTTCAATGTGAAACGGCATCGATTCCTTGGTTAACGGAATATATTTTGCCCCAGAAGTAGTTCCCGATGTTTTGGCAAAATACAATGGCTTGCCTTTCCAAAGAACGTTTTCCTCGCCTTGAACGACTTTGTCAACGTATGTTTTTAACGCTTCATAATCTCGAATGGGAACATTTTTAGAGAAATCTTCGAATGTTTTTATGGAATCAAAATGATGGTCAGTACCAAATTGCGTGTTTTTCGCTTGACGAACCAATTCTTTAAAAACGTTTTGCTGCGTTTCTATAGGATTATTCGCCCAAGTTTGAGTTTTTCTATAAATGCTTTTCGCAAATTTTTTAGCCAAGAAAGATTTTAAAGACATTTTTCTATTTTTTTGACTTTTTATTTCCCTTAGAAAGCATTTTTTCTTCTTGTAAAACTTGTTCTCTCAATTGCAATTCTGCTTTTGAAGGCGCATCATCTTCAATAGAATTCACCACATTATCGGAAGATAAAATAGAATCTTTATTGATTTTTTCGTATTCTAAATCGCCATTTAAAACCTTGACAACTGATTTTAAATAGGCATCATTTTTCTTTAATGCCAAAGCCAACGAATCTGATTTTAAGGCCAATTCAGTAGCTTCTTGTCGCAATTTTGTTGAGGCATAACCTGGAATATATTCCCGTAAGGGCGTAAAAGCAATTACATATGTAGTAAAAGTAATAATCAAGATTGCCCCAATAGTTGCCACAACGAAAACATTCATTAACGTTAGGCGTAAGGAAAAAATTTCTGCAAAAGTGTCTTCATTTAAAATAACCAATCGGTTTTTTGTAAATAATTTCTTCTTTATAATTTGTCTTTTTTGCAATTTATCAGGCATCGGTATTCAATAATTATCACAAATATAATGATAAAAGTTGCATGTTGGGCTTTGTGATTTTAGGACATTGTTAAATTTCGATTATTTAAGGGTAAATCTGAACATGGACGGCAAATCATAAATATTTACTAATGAGTGAAATGAAATACCAATTTTTCTAATTATCTTTGTGAAAGAATTTAATATTAATTTGCGAAAGCAAAAAATAGTGTATCATGGGAAGATTAGGACCAACAGAGATAATTTTAATCGTTGCTGTAATTTTGTTAATGTTTGGAGGTAAAAAAATTCCAGAATTAATGAAAGGATTAGGAACTGGAATCAAAGAATTCAAAAATGCAGCTAAAGAAAATCAAACAGCTGACAAAAAAGAAGACGAAACAAAATAAAAAAAAAGGCTTTTCAAATATGAAAAGCCTTTTTTTTATATAATCATCGTCAATTGAATTCGTTTTCTATCTTCATCGACTTCCGTAACTTTCACTTGAACGTGTTGGTGTAATTTAACTACTTCGTTCACATCGCTTACAAAACCTGCTTTAAGTTGTGAAATATGAACCAAACCACTTTCCTTAATTCCAACATCCACGAAGCAACCAAAATTGGTAATGTTATTCACAATTCCAGGTAAAATCATTCCTGTTCTAAGGTCTTTTATGGATTTTACATTGGCGTCAAATTCGAAAACTTTTGCCGATTTTCGTGGATCTAAACCTGGTTTTTCAAGCTCTTTTATAATGTCTTTCAATCCCAATAATCCTATTTCTGAAGTAATATAATTCTCTGGTTTTATTAAAGTTGTTTTTTCTTTATTGGCAATCAAATCGTGCACCGTCAATTTCAAATCTTTAGCCATTTTTTCGACAATTCCGTAGGCTTCAGGATGCACCGCAGAATTATCCAATGGGTTTTTAGCATTCGAAATCCGAATAAATGCAGCGCCTTGCTGGTAGGCTTTTTCTCCTAATCGCGGTACTTTTTTCAACTGCTTTCGGTCTTGAAAAGGTCCATTTTCTGAGCGATATTGCACAATATTTTCAGCTAATTTCTCTCCAATGCCACTCACATAACTCAACAAATGTTTCGAAGCGGTATTGATATTTACCCCTACCGAATTCACGCAACGAATTACTGTTGTATCTAATTCTTCTTTTAATTTTGACTGATCAACATCGTGTTGGTATTGGCCTACGCCAATGGCTTTCGGGTCAATTTTTACTAATTCTGCCAACGGATCCGAAAGGCGTCTCCCAATAGAAACAGAACCTCGCACGGTAACGTCATAATTTGGAAACTCTTCTCTGGCAATTTTTGAAGCCGAATAAACCGACGCTCCAGCTTCTGAAACGATGAAAACTTGAACAGGTTTGTCAAACGCAATTTTCTTTATAAAAAATTCTGTTTCCCTTGAGGCGGTTCCATTTCCAATAGAAATAGCATCAATTTTATAGGAATTCACCATTGAACGGATTTTTTTCATCGCCATCGCATCTTCCTTTTGAGGCGCGTGCGGATAAATGGTTTCGTTGTATAATAAATCCCCTTTTTCGTCCAAGCAAACAATTTTGCAACCGCTTCGGAATCCTGGATCAATGGCTAAAATTCGCTTTTCTCCTAAAGGTGGTGCCAACAATAATTGACTCAAATTATTTGCAAAAACTTGAATAGAATTGGCATCAGCCTTCGCTTTTGCTTCTTGTAAAGTCTCGTTTGAAATAGCAGGATT
>CALPQA020000106.1 GCA_943325595.2 Auritidibacter sp. Marseille-P8566 | reverse complement strand
CTTTTAAGAAATTAGCTGCTGTAGCGTATTTCATATCGTAAACAAAATCCTGACTGTAGTCATTGAGATTAACAAATGTAGTGTCATTTACTGCTTCTAAAGGAATTTTTGCAATTACTGAAGTTTCTTTTGTATGTGAATTTGGATCGCTTTCCATAGGTTTTTGGTAAACCATTTTTGGACTGCAGGAAACTAAAAGGAAAAAAACCAGTATAATAGAACCTTTAACAATTGATTTCATAACTATTTTCTTTTTATACTACAAAGTAATGGAATTATTTGAAAATATAAATCAGTATAGTAACTTGAATTTTAATAGTGCGTTTTTTTATAACATAAATGACAACTAAAAAAAAACCACCATTTTCATCCTCTTGCAAGGCCTGAAAATGGTGGCTGATTTTAAATAAATAATCCGTCTTAAATTACTTTAAGACGGATTAAAAAGAAACTATTTTACAATATCAATCACGACAGTTCTATTGTAAAAACGTTCTTCTGGAAATTTATTTTCAAAAGGGGCTGTTTTTTCGTCTTCCCCATTTCCTATAACTTCAAATTTTACATCATTTCGTCCAGCATCGGCGAGGCTTTTTTGTATGATATCTTTAACATCGTTGGCTCTCGCTAAAGAAAGTGTTTTATTGTACTTTTCATCACCAATTGAATCGGTGTGACCTGTTAAAATAACCGTTGCATTTAATGGAATTTTAGGAGTAACTATTTCTTTCAAATATTTTTCATAAATAGCAATCGATTTAGATTCATTGTATTCAAAAATCACACTAAATCGAATACTTTCTTGAACTTCAGGCGCTACATAAGGGGCTAAATGCATTGTACTTTCTTGCTTAATGCTTTTTCCAGAATTGGTAGTACCACTCATAGTAACGTTATAATCACCTTCAGGCTGATTACCAATAATGATTTTTCTAGGAATACTTACTTGATCACCAGTAAAAGGACCAAATGTTTGTACAATACCATTTTCACCTTTCATCTCAATTGTCCATGTTGTTAAAGCTTCTTTTGCTCCACTTACATTGAAAACAATATCTCCATTTGGATTTTGGTCTTCTGAAACAATTTCTATTGATTTCAAAGGCACATCTTTACCACTTTGGAATTCCATCAATAGTTCAGGTGAATTACTCTCAATCGTAACCCTTCTATTACCTTGGCTTAGTAAATCTAATTCTAGAACTCCTCCAGTAACTTCTGACGGGATTGCTGGTTTTGATCTACCTTCTACAGAAATTCTATCGCTTTTAATTTCAAAAACTGTAACTAAATAGTCTTTTACATTTTGTGCCATAACCAAAGCATCTGCTTCGCCTAATTCTGATGAACCTACCAATATAATAGTACTTGAAGGATTTTTCACCATTCTATCACCAAGAATATTTATGATATTATAATACACCTGCATCTGGCGAGCCGAACGACCTGACATGTTCGCTGGAGTTGAAAACGAAACTTTCTCTTCACTAAAATCTTTGACTTGACTTTTGTTCAATTGCACATAACGATCTGGGATATTTGTTGACCCTAAATTGAAAAAAATGTAATTTCTTAATGGAAATACTTCCCTAACATTTTTCACATATTTCACGTTTACAGGAGGGTTTATTGAAAACTGAACCACTCCGTCAACTATCATTGTTTCTAAAGTTCCTTGTCCAAATTTCAAAACCAAACCAGCTCTTAGCGTATTTACGTTCCAAGTTTCAGTTGAACGAGGGTTTTGTCCGAAGTAAGGATGGTAGGAAATAAAGGGAGACAAAACAAATTGTGTTTTACTTGTTGTAGCATTAAGCGGTATGTCGTATCCCATTCCGATTTGCATAGACAAAATAGTTTTTTCGATTTCACTAAAATCACCGTTTACGTCAGGATTCTGAACCTGTAGCGGATAGGCTGGATTTGTTTTTTGCTCAAAATTAAATGACTTGTCATAGTTGAATGCCAATCGAGGACCTGCAAACATATAGAAATTGGCTTTGAAAGGAGCAAAACGCAAACTTGGTTCAATAGTAATATAACTAAGATTTGATGTTAATATTGCTGGACAATTACAAGGTTCCGTAACCACATCAAACTTTCCTCTTCGGCTATCAAAACCTGCTTGAAAGATGAACCCCCAATTAGAATCAGGTTTATGATATTCGATATTTGGTGCAATAAATAAACCTACTCCTTCCCCATCATGAAAAGTGGCTGGTGGTGTAAAAGCTGCATTTAGCATATTGGTTGACCCTCGGTAGAAGTTAAAGTTAGCAGCTCCTGCAACACCAAAGAACCATGAAGGTTTTGAATATTGATTTTCTTGTGCTTGAAGTAATGTCAAACTCGAAAGTAAAAAAAGGATACTAATAAATAAGACCTGCAAATAATTTTTTGCACTAAATTTCAATTGATGAGAATTTATTGCGAGTGTATTAATTTTGTTCATAATATGAAGTTTTACAAATCCCGTAACTAAACGGGATTTAATTGTTTATAAGAGAATTTATTGAGGCACATTGATAGTGGTATTCACCATTGTTACGGAAGCAATAAGTGAAATTGCTCTTCCATTTAAGATAGTTTGAGTTGCATTCCCAGCAGTTGAAAAAGTAACACCAGAATTAGCAATAATAGTTCCTACCATTGTTCCTCCACCAGCACCATTAATAGTTGCAGCACTTCCAACATACCAAAAAACATTTTTAGGTAAAGCACCATTAATTAGTATAACACTTTTAGCACCAGATGGTCCCGCAATACCTACAGTTAATCCTGAAGCAGTTTGAAAAATCCATGTCGCATTTGGATCACCTTGGGCATCTAGAGTAAGGTCGCCATTAGATATGTTGAATGTTCCACTAGCCGATTTATAAATACCAGGCGCTAACGTTAAACCTCCCAATTCTCCTGCTCCAGGATCGATACCTCCAGGTTTTGATGCTGGCGAAATACTAATGTAAGCAGAGTTTGCATCTAATAAACCTTGAGTTGCAATGGCAAATGATGCTGCGGTTCCAGGCATTGGAGGTGCCGTAAAAATTGCGCCAGTAACATGACCTTTATTTAAAGGAGTTTCAGTATAAATTGCATTGGAATCGTGAAAACCTGTGATTAAAGTAGAGGCTCCTGTTGTCCCAATACTTCCGTTTATAACTGTATTTATTCCTTGATTTGTAACCCCTGCTGTACCACCAAAAGCTCCAAATTGAGCTATGGCTCCTAGATTAGGGGCATTTGAAGTGTTTTGAGTAGTGAAATTCCAAGTATAATCGTTTGCAAGAGCAGTTCCTGCTCCATTTTGAGCTCCAGTTGTTATTGTAGCTGTATAATTAGCACTTGATAAAAGTGGATTCGTTGGAGTAAATGACGCCATTAAACCACTATAGGAAACCACACCTAAAACAACAGTTGTTCCTTGTTTCAATGTAAATGAACTGTTTGTTATCGTTAGAGGATTCATGGGAACATCAAATGTAGCGGTAACTATCTTATTGGCAGCAACACCAGTAGCATTATTCAATGGATCCGTTAAAATGACTCTGGGGGCTACAACAGCTCCAGTTGTAAAATTCCAAACATAGTCAATCGAAATTGAATCTCCAGCAGTGTTTTTTGCACCAGTTGTGATGGTTGCTGTATAAATAGTATTGGGTGTCAAATTAACATTTGGGTCAAAAAAGACTTTGTTTACAGAATTTGTAACTACACCTGCTATGGCATTCGTTCCTTGTTTTAAAGTAAATGTAGTACCGTTTAAAGTTGTTGCATCCATGGGCATATTAAAAGTAGCACTCACTAATTTATTTAAAACTACTCCCGTTTCATTTGATGTCGGACTCGTTTCAATCACAATTGGTTGTAAGGTAGCTCCAGTGCTGAAAGTCCAAACATAATCTTCTTGTATTGCATTTCCTTTTAAATCTTTTACAGCCGTAGTAATTTTTCCAACATAAGTTGTATTGGGAGTTAAATTTACTGCTGGATCAAAAGTGGCAGTTTGTTCAGAATACGTTATTTCTCCTACAAGTACTTCTGTTCCAGTAATTGTAAAAGAATTCTGTGTGATGGTAGACGGATTAACCGCCTCGTTGAAAGTAACAGTGATTGTTTGATTAAGAGCTACATCTGTGGCGCTGTTAATAGGGTTTGTAGAAGCTACTTTTGGACATACTCCTACTGTGTCTACGAAATCATCTTTGGCACAACCTGCAAATAAAGTAACTACAGCTATTGCTAAAGCTACAACTAATTTTTTTTGTTTCATGATTAATTTATTTTATCAAATAAAGGTGATTAGATATGCTGTTAAAAACTTTACATTAAAAAGTCTAATAATTGCATTATTCACACTAATCGAGCTATTACTTATTTTATCATCAACATTAAATGAAAAAATATAGAATTGATTGCATTAATTCGATAATAATATGGTTTATTCAATTGTTTATTTGAAGAATTTACAATGTTTTCGGTACTTAGGTCTGGTGAATTGTAGTTACAATTTCTAAAAACCATTTATATCAATTTATCTGATTTTTATATAAAAAAAGAACTGCCCGAAGGCAGTTCTGTATAACATAAATTAAACTAATATCTTTAAAAGTTATTTGTTCCCAAAACCAAAACGCTTTCAAAATAAAGTTCTCTCTACATTATTTTTTCATATTACGATCGGCAGCATTTGAAATGGATTTTCCTAAATTGTCCATTTCTTTATTGAAATCTACTTTAAATAATTCCCATTTTTGTTCAGGTCCTTGATTGTAGTTTTCGATTTTAGCTTTTAATTCTAAATTTTTTAATTTCAAATCATCCAGCTGTTTGTAGTACAAAGCTTGATTTGGCTTGTTCTTAGAATTGGCTTTTAAATCGGCAATTACTTTTTCATTTTCATCTAATTTCATTTGAATACTATTTTTGTATTTATTGAAATCATTGATGGAGTCTGAAGTCGTTTGAACCAAATCTTCTCTGGCGTCTACAACTTCATCCTTTGCCGCGTTCAAGTTGTCTTCTTTGGCTTTAGGGGAATTGTTACAACTCAATAAAGCTAAACTTACAATTGCTGTTAATACGCTTGTTCTTAAAATAGGTGTTTTCATCTTATTTTTTTGTTAATTGGTGATCAGAGGTCATGTGTAGTAATTCGTTAGCTTTTTCTTTTAGATTAGCGCTAACACTTTCCATTTTGTCTTCTACCAAACCTTCGAGTTCGGCAGCTTTATTTTTGATTATTTTGGCTTCTTTTTTGATGCTTTTTTTGAAATCTTTTGCTTCCTTGCTCATTTTTTTCTTTAAATTTTTTGATATTTTTTCGGCTCCACCCACAATTTTGTTTCTTGTTTTAGTTCCTTTTCTTGGTGCGAATAAAACGCCTAATGTTGCTCCTGCTAAGGCTCCTACTACTAAGGAACCAACCATTTTTCCTGTACTTTTTAAATTGTCCATTTTGTGTTTTTTAAAATATTAATTATTAGAATCTAAATCCTAGTGTGGCCTGATACCATACATTTTTGTATCTTGGAGTTGTTGAAGTTCCGTCGCCATTATTATTTTTCATGTCCCAACCAGTCCTTAATCCTAAGATTATATGGTTCATGTTTAAATCAAGGCCGCCAGTCAAACAGAATGTATTTTTACGAATGTTATCGTTAGTATAAATTTGTTCCTGAGTGGAAGTTATCGTTCCACCTGTAAAAGCATCTTTTTGCTTTAGCAAATAGGAATATTGAGGACCAAATACTATTGATACGTTTTCTATTGGTTTAATAACCAGTAAAAGGGGAACATCGATATAATCAGTTGTTCTGGTCATGTTATAAGTACTTCCAAGGAAAGTTCCCGTGGCTTTATACCCTTTTTGAGAAAATAAGACTTCAGGCTGAATTCCAAAATATTTTCCAAGTGGAATTGAAATAAAAGCACCACCAACTAACCCAAATTTCGCATCTGCTACAAAATCCTCTCCTTTTGAATCATAGACATTGGAGTAGTTTGCACCAGCTTTTAAACCTAAGTGAAGTTGTTCCCGTTTGTCTGTTGTGGGAGTTTCTGATTGCGAGTAGGAGTTGGCTGCTGCCAAAGTCACCATTACCATTGTTAAGATTGCATTTTTCATTTAATATCTTTTTAAAGTTATAAGCGTATTATTTATAATAAATAATCCATTATTGAGGTATAACATCTGTTGGTTATTAGATTATTTATTATGGTACAAAGGTGGGTAGGATTGGATCGTTTAGTGTTACACATTAAAACCTTACTATTGCATAATTCCCACAAAAAGATATAAAGTGGCTTGAAGTGTGTATTGTTTTTGGTAGCTAAATTCAACTTTAGTTCAAAAAAACTATAGTACTTATAATTTTATTGAAAAATGCAAAGTAATAGTAACCCACTAAACAATTAATGAAAGGCTAAATTCAATTGAGTAGGGGAAAAATTAGAGGAGTATTTTAAAATAAAAGACATAAAAAAAACCCTCATAATCAATAGATTACAAGGGTTTGTGTGAACGCAGAAGGATTCGAACCTTCGACCGCCTGCTTAGAAGGCAGGTGCTCTATCCAGCT
>CALPQA020000105.1 GCA_943325595.2 Auritidibacter sp. Marseille-P8566 | reverse complement strand
TTACAGATTTGTTATGGCATTAAATCTTGATTCTGTTTTTTTTACTTCAAGAGCAGCAATACCATTTTTAAAAAAAGGCGATAATCCTACTATAATTAACTATACTTCTATTGCAGGATGGAATGCAGGTGGCCCTGGAGCTGGAATTTATGGAACATCAAAAGCGGGTGTTCATGCAATTACACGAGCATTAGCAAAAGATTTAGCAGAATACGGAATTCGAGTAAATGCAGTTTCTCCAGGAACAATAGATACTCCATTTCATGCCCAAATTAAAGCAACTAACCCGGAAGTTTTTGCCTCTTGGAAAGATAATATTTTACTTGGCAGAATAGGTCAGCCCGAAGAAGTTGCTTCAGTAGTTTCTTTTTTAGCTAGTAAAGACGCCTCTTTCATAACTGCTGAAACTATCCAAGTTGGAGGCGGACAAGGTTTAGGAATATAAGTTTGAAATTTATGCATTTACATTGGAAACAAATTAATATATTGCCCTTATTTTCAATGAGTTTTTCAGTTATTGTGTAAGTTCAAGACTCTGTAAATTATCCAATTAATTATAAAGCGCAAAAGAAAATAGTATATTCAATAACTGCATATTGGGAAGGTAGATAAGATATCTATTATCCAAAAGAGACAACCCAGTTAAAACCATTGGTAATAAACGTTTATGCTGGAGGTTGGATTCACAGATATTGAGAACAACAAACTAGTTTTGGTTCTTTTTTACAAATAGAAATTCGGTAACCAATACAGAATATCATTTAGTTAATCAAGAAAATCTAACCGCTGCCGTAGAAGATGTAAATTTGCGTTATTAGATGTAGTTCATAATGCTAAGCGTTTCCAAATTGATACAAATTGAATTGTAGTAATGGGAAGTTCAGCAGGTTGACATTTAGCTCTTGTGGCTAGTTTGCAAGAAAACAATTTAAATTTCGAAAAAAATAGTGGTAATTTAACTTTTATTGTAACTGCCAAATAAGTGCACAAAAAGAGCTTCTGAAAAGAAGGGCTTTTTTTAATATTTACAAAAGCTATAATTATTTTACCTATTTTTGATTGAAATTTTCAATTAAATGGAATCATGAAAAACAAATTAAAAGTTCTACTGCCCTTCCTATTATTTTTTATGATTGCCAAGGCTCAAGTAATAAATGACTCAATCTTAATTGATGGGCATTACCGAAGCTTTCATTTTAATTTACCAAGCAAAAAAAGCACGAATTCAAGTTTAATTTTTGTCTTGCATGGCTCTGGCGGGAACGGATTAAAATCGATGAAAGGCACCTCGAAATTAGTAGCATTATCAGAAAGTGAAAACCTATTAGTTTTGTTTCCTGATGCCTATTTGAAAAATTGGAATGAATGTCGGAAAAATGCGCCTGCAGTAGCCAATATTGAAAATATTGATGAAGACACTTTCTTTACTAAAATGATTGCTTATTGTGTAGTAAAATACAAAATAAATCCTGAAAAAGTATTTGCTATCGGAACTTCTGGTGGCGGACATATGGTGTATAAATTAGCCATGACTATGCCAGAAAAATTCAAAGGAATTACCGCAATTGTTGCTAATTTACCCGATTCGACCAACATGGATTGCATCGAAAAGAAAGTACCCATGCCTGTGATGATAATCAACGGAACCAATGATTTGACGAATCCCTATAATGGTGGAATTTCTGCAAAGAATAAAGGATTAGTTCGTTCTACAAATGACACTTTTCAGTATTGGGCGACTTTAGATGGATATAAAGGAGAACCTTCTATGGAAATGTTGCCAGACACTGATCCTTCAGACGGTAAGACAATTGAAAAATACTATTACAAAGAAAAGGGAAAGCCAGAAGTTGTCCTTTTAAAAGTAATCAACGGGGAACACAATAACCCCAAAGACATCGATGTTTTTTTAGAAAGTTGGAGTTTTTTCAAAAGACAATAACAAACACATTTCTTTTAAACGGCTATACAACAGCATGCAAGGTATTATTTATTTGAAAAAATGATGTACATTGCAGCCCAAATATATTTTTTTGTAACCTAAATGATTTCTTTATGAAAAAACTACTACTATTATTTACATTACTAGCATCTGTGTTTATATTTGGACAAGCGACTACTCTAAATCAACCTACCCAATACAATAGAATTTGCGACGATAATAATGATGGCTATGCAACCTTTTCGATGCAACAAATTTCAGGAGAAATTTTAGGACAAATTACCCTTAATTACGTAATAACCCATCATTTAAATCAAAGCGATGCTTCAACTGGAAGTAATCCTTTGCCAAATTCCTATACTAATGTTGTAACAGGTTCACAATTGGTTTTTGCAAGAGTATTAAATATAACAACTAATCTAGTTGATATAATTCCCTACAATTTAATAGTAAACCCAACCCCATTGGTATCTACTTATACGGTTAGTGTCTGCGATTCAGACGGAACTGTAAACGGTATAACAGCATCAGCACCGCTATCAACTTACAATACTATTTTTTCATCAAACAATCAATATACAGTTTCCTATTTTCAGTCTCAAACAAATGCTCAGGCAAATGTAAATCCGATAACAACAACAACTTCTTATACCAATAGTACTCCCTATCAACAAGTTTTGTTTGTAAGAGTTCAATCAAGTGCAGGTTGTTTTTCAATATCTCAATTAGTACTACTTGTTCAAACTTGCGGTGCTACAACGTGTACAAGTCCAACAGGACTATCGGTGTCAAATAACACAAATACTACGGCGGTAATAAATTGGACAGCTTCAAGTTCAGCTAATCAATATGAAATATACACATCAGCACCAGGAACTGCTGCGCCAACAGCGACAAGTCAAGGAATAATAGCAACGAGCAGTCCTTTCGTTATTTCAAATTTACTTTGTGGGACAATTTACAATGCCTACATTAGAACTGTTTGTGGAAACAGTGGAAACAGTACTTGGGCAGGACCAATTTCTTTCTCAACGTTGCCATGCGGCCCAGCAATTGGGCAACCTACAAATTTGACACAATGCCAAAATAATGGACAAGCTTGTTTTAATTTAACATCAAATACGCCAATTATTTTAGCAAATTTAAATCCTGCGTCGTATTCTGTTTCTTATTTTACTTCCCAAGCGGATGCAATCTCTAATACAAATCCTATAACAAATCCAAGTCAATATTGCATAACAACGGCATCTCAAGTTATTTTTGCAAGAGTAAGTAACGCTACTGATGCAACATTTCAAACAGTTGGTTTTTCAATCGTGGCAAATGCTTACACTTCGACTGTAGCGGTTTTAACAGACATGACGCAATGCGATGATAATAATGATACGGTAGTTACGTTCAATTTAACGGCAGTTCAGACGCAATTGAATACTACTTATGCTTTAGAATATTACACATCGCTTGTAAACGCTCAATACCAAACGGTTCCAATTACAAATCCAGCGGTATTTAATGTTGGGACACAATCACCATCGACAACAATCTTTGTTAGAGAAATTAATCCAACATCTTGTGATAACATATATAAATTCAACGCAATTGCCTATGCCGTTTGCAACAATGCCTATGTTTGTAATGCAGCCAATTCATTGTGCAGTGCTTTAGGAGTTCCTTTTGCAAATACACACCAAGGAATTCAAGCTGAAACTGGTAATAGTTATGGTTGTTTAGGGTCAAGACCCAATCCAACTTGGTTTTACCTCCCAGTTAGTAGTGCTGGAACTATAAATTTGATGATTCAACAAAGTACAGACATTAGCTTTTTGAATACGGCAGGAAATTTAGACGTAGATTATATTTGTTACGGACCATTTACAAATCCAGTAACACCTTGTAGTGGTCAATTAACTGCTGATAAAATTGTAAGTTGTAGTTATTCAACAGCTGCTACAGAATATCCAACTATTTTAAATGCATTGCCAGGGCAGTATTATTTAATAATGACTACTAATTTTAGTAACAGAGCTGGTTATATTAAAATATCTGAAATGTCAACCACGCAAGGAGCTATCAATTGTTCTGGATTACGTTTGAATGCATTCTTGGATGCCAATGCAAATGGAACGCAAGAAGTTGGCGAGCAAAATTTTCCATTAGGACAATTTCATTATGAAGTAAATCATAACGGAAACGTTCATAATGTTATAGCGCCAAGAGGATTGTATAATATTTATGATTTTAATCCTTCCAATTCCTACAACATCAGTTATACTATCGATTCTAATTATACCACAAATTACAGTGTTGCTCCTGCTTCTTACTCAAATGCAAATGTAGTTGTTGGTGCCGGAATGCAAGTATATAATTTCCCTGTAACAGTAACGAATAATTATGCAGATTTGGCTATAATAAACGTTCCAATGTTACAGCCAAGACCAGGATTCACTTATACAAATAAAGTAATTTATACCAATTTGGGAACACAACCGGTTGCTTCTGGAGCTATTACTTTTAATAAAGATGCTCGGGTTACAATTACTGCAAATACGCAAGCAGGCACCGTTGCTACTCCAACAGGATTTACTTATAATTTCACTAATTTATTGCCATTTGAAGTTAGAGCCATTACCGTTACCATGCAAGTTCCAACAATTCCAACGGTTGCTCTGGGTAATTTATTGACAAATTCAGTAGCCATTACACCTTTAACGGGTGATATTGTTCCTGCAAATAATGCGGCTTCTGTTTCACAAATAATTGTAGGGTCGTATGATCCAAACGACAAAATGGAAGCACATGGGGAACGAATTTTACATTCTAGCTTTTCAGCAAATGACTATTTAAATTATACCATTCGATTTGAAAATACAGGAACTGCGAGTGCTATTGATGTTAGAGTAAATGATGTTTTAGATTCTCGATTGGATGAAAATTCTATAAAAATGGAAAGTGCAAGTCACAACTATGTGATGGATAGAATAGGAAATAATATAAATTGGAAGTTTGAAAATATTCAATTGCCAGCAACAGTGGCTAATCCAACTGCTTCAAAAGGATACATTCAATTTAAAATAAAACCAAAACCGGGTTATGCTGTGGGAGATATCATTCCAAATACTGCTTCTATTTATTTTGATTATAATCCAGCCATTATCACCAATACGTTTCACACCGAATTTGTAGCACAATTAGCGGTGAATGAATTTGAAAATGGGAATTTTATGTTTTATCCAAATCCAACAAGCGATTTTGTGACTATTTCATTAAAAGACACTTCGAATGCAATTGCTAGCATTGCAGTATATGATGTAATTGGAAAATTGATTTTGACAGTTAAACCAAGAGAATCAATTGCAACTGAAACACTCGATTTATCTTCAGTCCATCCTGGGATATATTTTGTTGAGGTTCAAACGAACACCAATTTGAAAGTGGTTAAAAAACTATTAGTAAAGTAATTTTATTATAAATAACATTTGGTAAAACCCTCAAATATTGAGGGTTTTACTTTTTTAGACAAATTTAGTTCTCGATTAAAATAATTCCTTATTTTTGAATTATTAATTTTTCAACCAATTATGAAAAAAGCCCTTGCTTTACTTCTTCTTTTTATGATTTCTTCATGCCAGTATTTTGGTAATGAAGTACCGTCTAAAAAAGAATTATTAGATAAAGAAATGAAAGCCATTAATTGGAATGAAGTAGATGAATTTCCGTCTTTTTCGGAGTGCGAAAAAATCAAAGATGGAACGATGCAAAAACATTGTTTTTTCGCGTTTTTAACCCAAACCATCCAAGATAAATTAAGCGTTGACACGTTGTCTATTTTGTATCCAGAATTGGATACTATTGAAGTAAAAGTGACTATTTTTGCAAATGCTACGATGAAATTTGAACCTCAATTTCCAAAAGACAGCATTGCTTATGATACCATTAAAATTGATAGCATTTTACACGCCAGATTAGTTGATTTTCCTAAAGTACACCCTGCTATAAAAAGAGGAATCCCTGTTAAAACGCAGTTTGTATTGCCTGTTATTTTAAAAATAGAATAATTACGATTTCCACTTCGATTTAAAATTTAGCACAAAATAACTTCCGATAAGTACTGGTAAAACTACGTTTAAAAACCACATTAAAGTACTTATAAATACTACAATCCATTCGTTCACATTCAATAAACCAAAGAAATAAACGGCAACACTTCCTTTTACGGCAAAATCCAAAAACTGAAAAGTAGGCAATGATGAGGCTAAAAAGTAAACCGCTGCAATGGTTGCCATTAAAGTAAAATAAGGCAATTGTACATCAAAAGCCAGAAATAATAAGTAGTATTGATGCGAAAATATCAAGTAGCGACAAACTGCTAAATAACTGTTTTTTTGATGAATTTTTTTCGGAATTTCATTGATTTTAGTTATGATTTTTTCAATTGAATATCCTTTTATTCTGACTTTCTTTAATCCAAAACCTAAAATTCCAAAACCTAAAACGATTGCTAAAAGTAGAACTACCCATTTTCCAAATCCTAAATACCACAGACCCAAAAGCCCAAAAAGCACACTTACAATAACCTGGATTCCATTGCAAATTAAATTTAAAAATATAATATTCTTTGCTTGAGATTTCTCAAAAAACAAGGCTTTACCGGCATATTCGCCAATTCCGTTAGGCGTAAAT
>CALPQA020000104.1 GCA_943325595.2 Auritidibacter sp. Marseille-P8566 | reverse complement strand
GTTGCGATTGGCTTCAGAACGAAGTTCGTTGAATGTGGTAAACGATCAAATTGGAACACCAACAAACGCCGTTGATTTAGCAAATGCCATTTTGAAAATTGTAGAAAGTAAAACTAGCAATGACCAATATGGAATTTACAATTTCAGCAACGAAGGACAATGCAGTTGGTTTGATTTTGCAAAAAAAATATTCGAAATCAATGAGGTTAAAATTGAATTAAATCCAATTCCAACAACCCAATTTCCAACCCCTGCCGAAAGACCAAAATACAGTGTTTTAGACAAAACGAAAATCAAAACCACTTTTGGAATTGCGATTCAATCTTGGGAGGATTCCATTAAAAAATATAAATAAAACGGAGTAAACGATAAACGAATACTCCATTTTACCTCATTTAAATGGCTTTTATTGTTTAATTATTTTATGGGTTTCGTTTACTCCGTCAGAAGTCAATTGAAGGAGGTAAATGCCTTTTGACAGTTCCCCAAAATTGATTTCGGAATTTTGTAATTTATTATGATGAATTAGTTTTCCATCCATTGTAAAAATCGAATAATTAGCAAAAGCTCCCATTCCGGTTATTTTAATTATTTCCGAAAACGGATTTGGATAAATTTTGAACTTTGAATTTTCGTTTTCAACCACAAGTAGAGGCAGCTCAACACCTTCTACAGCAACATTGTTAAATGTCACTCTATTTCCTGCGTCTAATGTCATATTGGGTCCTGTAAAGCGCAGGCGCACTTTAAAATTCGCATTATCATTTATTGAAGTTATCGAAGTAAAATCAGTTTGATACAACTGGTATGTACTCAATAATTGCAATGAAGCATTAGTTAATCCAGTGGTTATCCAAATAGGAGTTCCAGAATTTATAGCATAATCAATACTAATTCCAGTGACTCCTGCGAGTTCATCCAAAGCAGCAAAAGACAGTTTAATGTTTTTAAAACCAGCTGTAGAAATATTCAATATTAAGGTATTTTCAAGCCCCCCATTTTGAAAAAATTGTTTGATTTGCAATCCTTTCATCGCATTGGCGTCATAGGATAAATTATTATTAGCGATGGACATATAATTAATATTTGTGGGATTATTTCGTCTTTCCATCGAGGCTTTACTTCTGTTTACATTTCCAACGGGAAATGGATAACCCGCAAGACAAGATTGAAATTGAATGTTTGCATTTAACCCAATTCGATACGTTGAATTAAGTGTTTCTAGAGGAACATTATTAGCTATTGTTCCGTCCATGTACCAAAAATAAATAGGCACGCTAGCTTCATAATTAGAATCAGGAATAAAATTAGCGGTTATCGAAAAATTGTCTGTTGGAGTAATCGTAATTTCAGGATTTGTACTTGTTGAAGCGCCACTCCAATTTCTAAAAACGAATCCAGGTTTTGCAGTTGCTTTCAATTTCAAAGGAATTCCATTAAAATATATTCCAGTCCATGGATATGGATTTCCGGTAATCCCAGGCGTTCCGTCTATAATAGCAATGGTATTTATTTTTATATACCCGTGATTTGCGCCTGATACATTTAAAGTTGCATTTAAATTCGATGAGATAGTAAATTTAGAACGAATGTGGTCTCTTTGAAACGCAGGTCTTGCATTGGCAAAATCTTTTTGAAGACTCAAATATTCTTCCCATTCGGTTAAATTTAAGGGTACGCTCCAGCGCGTAATTTCACCAGGCATTTCTGCAGTGATACCACTTTTCATTTGATCCATTTTAGAAATTATCCTTGTAGAAAGAAAAGAAGTATTCAATAAATCTGCAAATCGATTGATAAAATCTATTTTAAAAGTATTGTTTTCCAATAGTTTTCTTAATATTAAAGTTGACCATTCTGGATTTACATCAGTGGTATTAATTGCTGTTGCGATTGCCAATGTATTACCATTAAAATCATCTGTTCCAAACGAAAATGTAGCGTCCATATCGTGCAAAAGCCATCGCCATCTTCCGTCAAGACCATATGCCGCATTGGGTTCGTAAGAAGCCGTTTTGTTTCTCCAATATTGAACATTATTATTAGGAAAATCGGCATTTTGAAAGAAGATATTCGCAATAAAAAAATCGCTAAAACTTTCGGGATCAAGTTGTGTTTTAATATAATTATAATTAGCATCTGAAGCCACAGAATGTGTTTGTAAATAGGTGGTCATTGCAGAATAATGAACGGCATCTCCCTCTTTTATATCTGCTTCATTCTCTAACAAATCGACAGCATTTGTATTGTAAACTCTTTGAAAATAGTTATTGTCGTACCGTTCCCGAATATTTAAAATACCCCAATATTCCCCATTTACAAAAGCAATTGTGGGTTGGTACGCTTCTATTTCAGCATGTAATTCTTTACATAATTGATGGTCTAAAGCGTCTCTGAATTTTGTTAAACGGAAGTCCCAACCTGAATTTGAAAGCGTTAATCGATCATAACTGTTGTAGGGTAATTCTCGAAAAAAATTATAATCCATTGTACCATCTCCATATTCTGATCTGGCATAAACGGTCAACGATTTTTTTTCATATCTTCTCGTGGAACCTCCCCTAATTTTTAAACCCACATCTTGGTTTATTACTTCGGAGCCATTAACAAAATAGCATAAATTTCCAATTCTTTCATCGTTTTCTTCCCAATAATAATTTCCAGCTTTACTTGCTCTTGCTACTCCATTTGGATTGGCAATTCGCCAATCGTCAAATACTTTCCCAGCCACATATATTCCATTATTATAATCAAAAAAACGGTCTTCATTAATGCTTATTGAAATTACTGGTAACGAATATTTGGCGCTTCCTTGTGGAGTAATAAAATAGTTTTTGGTTACTATTTTACTGTCTATGAAACCAGATTTCACAACTTTTACCCTTACAATTGTGCCTTTATAAACAGGATTGTCAGGGAAATAATAGGACGAATCAAAATTATAGGTAGAAGAAATAGCGGAAACTTTATTGGGTTGCGAACTTCTATCGACAATGCTTATTGGACTTGAATAAAGTAGCGTTTTATAACTATTATTCAAAAGTGGCCCTAGTGATTGTCCAGGTAATTCTGGATATTGATTTTTATAAGTGTAGGTTGTTCCATTTAAGTTGTTTTCTCTTGGTTCTGAGCCGTCAAGCGTATAATAAATTGTAGCCCCAGCATCTAATGAGGATAAAGTTAAACTGAAACCGGAAGTATAAAACCCACCATTTTGAGAAAAAACAGGAGGATTCAATGCCCCAGAAAATCCTTGTAATGAGTTTACCGCTGAAGGAGTAATAGTTTCAAAAAACACAAAATTCCCAGTTCCGTTTGGAAGCCTTCCAAAAGAAATATCGGCAGGAATTACTGTTGCTGGTACAGTATCTATAACGGTCCCAGACGAATTGCTCAACGTAATAATTTCTCCCGAAGCACTAATTTTGAAATTGGTATGCAATGGACTTCCCGACACAGCTCGGTTCTTGTCGGAAGCCCAAATTAACAAGTATTGCCCGGCTCCAATAGTGACATTTGGGAACACCCATTTATTCAAAATTGTCACGTCATCCGATAAGCCATAACCAGATAAATTTATGGCAACAGCTCCTTTATTATACAATTCTATCCAATCTTGAGGCGTTCCATCTTCATCAGTATTGGAAGCAATGTTTGAAGTTAGAATTTCATTAATCACTAAATTTTGTCCCAATAGGGGTTGAAAAAACAGCAGTAGATAAGAAAAAAACGTAAGTGTAAATAATTTTTTCATAGCGAGTTAACTTATTGGTTATTAATTATATGCAAGTTAAATAATTTAAAACAGGCTCCTTTTTTTTATCTATACCAAACGAGATTTAATCGTTTAAATGTAAAATTTGAAGTCTTTTAGTTTGAAATTTTATAAAGTAGGGGTATTGTTTTATTAAAAAAAACGGAGGAAACAAAATGAATCCTCCGTTTAGAATAAGGCAATATTTATTTTATTGTTTTATTATTTTTTGAGTTTCTTTCTTGCCATCTAAAGAGAGTTGCAGCAGGTATATTCCTTTTGATAAATCACTTAAATGTATTTGAGAATTTTGCAAGATTCCTTTTTTCAATAACTTCCCATCAATGGCATAAATAGCATATTCTGCAAAATTATTGACACCCACAATGTTGATTACATCTTGAAATGGGTTAGGATAATATTTGAATTGCAGCGCACTATTTTCGCCCACTAGCAATGGAAGTTGAACTCCATCAACCCCAATATTATTGAAGGTCACTCTGTTTCCTGCGTCTAATGTTAGGTTGGGACCAGTAAATCGCAAACGCACTTTAAAGAAACCATTATCGTTCACAGCGGTAATTGCCGTGAAGTCTACTTGATACAATTGATAGGCACTGAATAATTGCAAAGATGGATTGGTTAACCCTGTTGTTTGCCAAATGGGAGTTCCTGAATTTGTGGCATAATCCACGGAAATTCCGTTAATCCCCGCAAGTTCATTCATTGCTGCAAATGAAAGCTTGATGTTTTTGAATCCTGAGGTGGAGATATTAAATATAAGCGTGTTTTCTAGACTTCCGTTTTGAAAAAACTGTTTGATTTGAAGCCCTTTCATCAAATTTACATCATAAGTAAGATTATTGTTTACAACTGGATTATAATTAATGTTTGTTGGACTGTTTCTTCTTTCCATTGAAGCTTTGTTTCTATTGACATTTCCAACAGGAAAAGGATATCCGGCAAGACAAGATTGGTACTGAATGAAAGCATTTGGTCCAATATGATAGGTCGAATTTAGCGTTTCTAATGGAACGTTATTAGCAATAAGTCCGTCCATATACCAAAAATATATTGGTACACTTGCCTCATAAGTAGTATCAGGAATAAAATTAGCGGTAACCGAAAAATTAGCGGTTGGCGTAATTGTAATTTCTGGGTTGGTGCTTGTTGAGGCGCCACTCCAATAACTAAAAATAAATCCAGGTTTTGCAATAGCTTTTAACTTTACAGGAATTCCATTAAAATAGATTCCTGTCCATGGATATGGATTGTTCGCAATTCCGGGCGTTCCTTCAGTAATAGCTATGGTATTCATTTTGATATAACCATGATTGGGATTGGAAACATTTAGTATTGCGTTTAAATTAGAGGTGATTCCAAATTGCAAACGAATATGATCTCTTTGAATTGAAGGTCTTGCATTTGCAAAATTTGTTTCAGTGTTGATAAAGTAGTTCCAATCGGCATTATCTAATGGTGCTTTCCATCTTGCAAAATGCTCGGTAGCCGAAGGTTCTAATTTAGCCTTCATTTCTGTAATTTTTGAAACAATTCTTGAAGACAAAAAGGAGGAGTTTAACAAATCTGCAAAACGATTAATAAATCCGATTTTGAAATCGTTATTTTCTAGCATTTTACGCAACAACAACGTAGACCAATCAGGATTTGGATACGAAACACCGTTTGGAGCTGTAGCCATTGCCAAACTATTGGTGTCAAAATTCGGATTTCCTATTGAGAACGTGTCGTCCATATCGTGTGCTAACCATCTCCACCGACCATCATTCCCATAAGGCGCATTAGGTTCATAGGTTGCTGTTTTTTTTCTCCAATAAAGAATGTTATTCATTGGCCAATCTCCATTTGCAAAGAAAATATTGGAAATAAAATAGTCTTCAAAGTTTTCAGGATCGAGTCTTGTTTTGATATAATCATAGTTTGCTGGAGTAGCCAAAGAATTATTGGTAACATAATTGATCATATCTAAATAATTGGCGTTGTCAACTCCTTCAAGAATAATATATTGTTCTTCTAATAATTCAATTTCGGTTAATGGGATGTTGAAAACTCTTTTAAAGTATTTATCATCTATTTTATCTCTCATACTTAATATTCCCCAATATTCTCCATTAAGAAAAGTAATAACAGGCTGATAGCCTTTGGTTACAACATTTAAAGATTTCATCAATTCCTGACATAAGGCATCTCTAAACATCGATTGATCGAAGTCGTTTCCCGAATTATGAAGGACTAAACCTGCAAAACTATCATAGGGACGGTCAATAAAAAAAGGATAACTCAAGGAATCATCACCATAAATGGATTTTGGATTGATGCTTAATGATTTGTATTGGGCCGTTCTTGATGAGCCTCCATGCAAGCGAAGACCAATATCTTGGTTGAGGATTTGAACGCCATTTACAAAATAATTTAAGTTGGCAACTTTTTCAGTTGTAACTCCAAAACGAAAAAAATTAGCAGTGGATCCGGCAGTAGGAGCATCTAATGTTGGATTTGCAGTCCTCCAAGTATCAAAGTCAACTCCTGCAACCATTATTCCCGAATTATAATCAAATAATTTATTTTCACTACAACTTAATGATAAAACAGGCAAC
The DNA here is from genome assembly GCA_943325595.2 of Auritidibacter sp. Marseille-P8566. The sequence continues at coordinate 434 of CALPQA020000104.1, read as the reverse complement.
GAAAAACGGTTGATTCCTTGCGGAGAAATAAAGTAATTTTTTGTTGCAATAGTGCTTGATAGTGCACCAGGTTTGATTACTTTGGCTCTAACTGTTGTGCCTTTAAAGATTGGAGTTGTTGGAATATAGGTTGGATTAAAACTATAAGTTGTTGATATTGCCGCTATTTTATTGGCTAAAGCCGAGCGATCAGCAATTGCTATTGGTGCCGAATATTGCAATGTTTGAAAACTTTTTTGCAGTAGGGGACCAGTTGCGTTCCCAGGAAATTCAGGATATTGATTTTTATAACTGTACGTTGTTCCGCTAAGATTATTTTCATCGGGATCGGAGCCGTCGAGAGTATATAAAATGGTTGTTCCAGGAATGGTTGAGGTTAATGTTAAATTAAAACCAGCAGTTAAAAAAGCACTATTTTGAGAGAATGTTGGCGG
>CALPQA020000103.1 GCA_943325595.2 Auritidibacter sp. Marseille-P8566 | reverse complement strand
TGTATTTCAAATGGACTTGATTTCGTTTTTCTTCAATTAAATTGTCCTGTAAAGCGATTATAATTTTCAAGTTCAAATCGTCTGAACTAAATGGGTCAAAAAAGCAATTACCAATAAATTTAAAATCTGACATTGCGGTTGTATTAGAACAAACTGTTGGGATACCTGACGCAATAGACTCTAATGGAGGAATGCCAAATCCTTCTGCAAAAGAGGGATATACTGATAATGTTGATGCTCTAACGAGGTGTACTAAATCATGAAATCCTATTTTCTTTAAGCTGACTATTTGTTCTTTTACTTCGTTTCCTAGCAAATTATAATAGTTATTGTACCTTTTATTTTCAATTGCATCATCGCCAATAAAAACTAATTTGTATTTTTTGTAATATCCGTTTTCTACAAATGTTTTAAGCAACGTAAGATGATTTTTTCTTGGTTCCCATCGGCTAACAAATAAAAAATAATTTTCAAAATTGAATTTATCTTTTACAATTTGAACTTCATTTTCTTTATTGTATGTTTCAAAATATGCCAAATCAATAGCGTTGGGAGTTATTTTTACATCGGAAAGATGAAAATGTTCTTCGATTTTTTCTTTAGAATATTGGGAAACCGTGAGAACAATATCTGATTTTTTGGCGCTATATTTAAATAAAAAACTATTTTTTATTCGATAAAAAAGTGGGAAATATTGTGGGAAATCTAAAAATAGTACGTCGTGGATAGTAACAATGTATTTGCATCTTTTTATGGGCGGAACTACATACTGAAAATGGGCGTAGTCAATTTTATTCTGAGTGATTAGCTTGGGAATATCAACCAATAATCTGACGAACTTATTTGTGGATGCATATTGTAAATAAATAACATTCTCATGGATTCCAAAAACAGATTGTAGCTTTTCAATATTTTGAGCTGCCAAGAAAAAGTTTTTACTTTTATCATTAATCAATTCTTGATATAATCCTTTCAAATAGGTTGTAGTACCTTGAAGGTTTCCGTCAAACACATGACAATCAACAAAAAAATTTACTGTTTTCATTCTAAAGTAACTTGTTTATTTTTTTGTTGATTATTGTTTTTTAATAAAAATTCACGGTAGCAAATTATAAATCCTAGAAGTATGGATTTATTATCAAGTTTTAAATATAAGCCCATAAAAACCCAATTTGAAACGATTAGAAAAATCGCTGTTCCAATTAAAATAAAATTTAGGTTTTGAACAGAAACAAGATTTGACTTTACTGGTTTGCCTAATAAATACATGAAAATCAATAAAAAAAACAGTCCAAAAATACCCGATTTTAGAAAAACTGTAGCAAAACCATTGTGAAGAATTGGGATGTACTGAATAAATTCGCCATCATTTGTCCAAATTTCTCTACCTAGGTTTATTGTAGCGCCTAATCCTTTGCCAAAAAGTACTGCTGATGTCCCCTGAATAGAAACTTGTTTTACTGTAAGAATATTTTCATATGACCTATAATTATCATTAAAATCTTTCCAATTGTCTTTATCTATTTTTGTTTTAAAAGGTTCGATGGGTGCGTTTTTAATTTTGTATAAAAAAGCCTCAATTCCTTTACCTGATCTATGAGGATTAGATTGGTAAACGGCTGTATATCCAACAACTACAAATAAGACAATGGATGATACAATTGTTACTGACTTTTTGTTGAGTACAAAATATCCTTTCATCGCAATAAAAAGAATTATTAGTTGAATGAAATTGGTTCTTGATAAATATAAAAAACTGGAAAGGGCAACGATTGCAATAAAAACTTGTACCTTTTTCTTAGACCAATTTATTTCAAATTTATTATAAAACATTAGTAGTACTAAGACATAAACTTCATAGTCGCTATGGTAGCCACAATATTCTCGCAATAAATTTACCGTAATGGCATGGAATCTAATAAATGTAATGAAAACAATAAGTAGGTGAAAACAAGATATTAATAAACCCGTATAAATTACTGTTGTGAAAAATTTATTTTGACATTTTTTATACAATTGATACCCAACTAACAGACCAATTATTGGTTTAAGCAAGTAGGCAATATCTCTAAAAAAATTATATGTGCTTTCATTTTTAAAGAAACTAACTACAAATGCTGTCGCTAAAATAACTGAAAAACAGGTTATGTATTTAACTATTCTTACAGAGTATCTATTTGAAATTGTTATTGCAAAAGTTAAGAACCAAACCAAAAAAGTTAATTCGTAAATATTTACATACGGTATCAAGACACAAAGTGCAAAAAGCAGTTGATAAAGAACATTATTTGACTTTTCTTGAATCATTAGATTATTTTGTGGTATTTTTTACAAAACTACTTCTTAATACTAAACTATACGACATTATAATAATAAATTCGATAATAATCGTGGAAATAAAAGCGCCTTTTAACCCTATTGATTGTAATAATGTGAACAGTACAATCATACTTAAAATAGTTGAAAAAATTGTGATTTTTATATATTGTTCGTTTTTATTGAACGAGAACATCAATTGTTTTAATGCGAAGGAAATCCCCATTAATACCGGAATTAATAGCCCAATTTTTAAATAGTTTACTAATTTGATATTGTCGTTTGGGTTTATTTTAAAGAAAACTAAAATTTCACTTGCATTAAAATAAAAACAAATTAGAATTAGCATGACAAACAAATAATTGAATCCGTTAAAAAATTTCCAGCTTGAAACTCCTATTGTTACCTCTTTGGATATTTTTAGACAAATGTCTGCATAAATAAAATTAAAAAACATTTGAAAATACGTTCTAAAAATCATGATAACTTGGTCTATGATTCTGTATTGCCCCGCAATGAAGCTTCCGCATACATAACTGATTATCATAATTGGGGCATATTGATAAAATGAAAAAAACAATTGTGAAACCGTCAATGAAAATTCAGTCTTTATCAAAGTTAATGCAGCGGTTAATGAACATTTTTTTAATGAAAATGAGAACGTTTTATAAATCCAGAAAAAGCCTAACAAACTGGCAATAAGTAATCCTATGCCTAATAAAAAGTTGATGTATATATAATCTTCTGGTTTTTTTATAAATATAAATACAGCTGAAACATAAATAGCCTTTGAGAGCACATTGATAATGGTTATCCATTTGAAGTTTTGAAGTCCTTGAAAAAACCATATTGGATTAATAAACTGACCCACAACAATTAAAAGGCTTAAAAGCAATTGTATTTTGTCTTTTTGAAAAAAGGGAATGGTAAAAATTATAATACTACAAAGCGAAATTACCACTAACAACAAAATAAATTTTGCTAAAAATATTGTTGTAAATCGTTCTTCTAATATTTCTTTGTTATTGTTGTTGATGGAGACTTCTTTGGTTCCATTTATATAAGAACCATAATCTACTAATACAATCGCGATTAATGCAAATGAAAAACCAACACCCGCTTTTCCTAAACCTTCTTCTCCACAAATTGATACAATGTAGGGAATTACTAATAAAGGACTGATAAGATTAATAGCTTGCCCAAAACCATAAATTATAAAATCTTTGGTTTGTTTAGCGCCTAACTTTTGAAATATTTTTTCTTTTAACATTAATTTTATTAATAGAATGAAGTGAAAACTAAAGCATTATTATTCCATTAATTCTTTTCAAAAATTTTATCTGTTATGACCAGGCCTTTTTTATTTTCATTAGGATTTTTAATACAAATTCCTAATTGGTATTTTCCTGGTGGCACTTTTTTAAGATATGTTTTTGATTCAAAACCAGAGTTACTTAAATCTTTTTGACTTTTAAAATAGGTTGTAACATCGTCACGTTTCATTTTTTGCTTTGGAAGTAAGTAGGCTTTATCATTCGAAATTAATATTAATTCTAAATTCGAATTTTGAGATTCTACGTTCTCTAAGTAAGCCCAACCAACAATATTAATTGTCTCTTCATCACTTTCAAATTTTTCAATTGCAAAATTAATTCCATCTCCATTTTTATCTTTAATTGGATTAAATTCTGAAATGTCTTTTTTAGAAAGTTCGCTAGAACTTTTTACGTAATGTTTAGTCCAAGTGTCATATAAATCAACATTGTTTTCAATAGAAAAGTTACTCTCTAGATATTTTTGTGTTTCATCTGTAATCTTATACGGCCTATTATGAGCATCAACATACCAAAAGGATTTCCTTTTTGTAGAATCCTGAATCATCTCATTTACATAATTATCAAGAGTTCCGTCAATTATGGTGTTTTTCACTTTTTCATTGTTTAAAAAATAAGGGAAATACCAACTTAAACTAGTTACAATAGGATCATTATTTGAATTATTATCGATTATAAATTGAGTTACTTCCCTAAATTGGGTTTTGTTTGGTTGCTTGTAATATTTTTTAACTATGACAATATCTGTAACAGAAAACAACAAAACAATACTCAGAATTGAATACCTAACGACCTCATTTTTTATAAAATAAAGCCCTATGGAAACCACTATTATTATTACTGGAAGAATATTAATAAAGTACCTATTTATTAACATCGGTAAGCTTGTATAGGTTCTTACTAATGGTAAAAAAAGCGTAACGAGCAACCAAATAAAAAGAATAAAAAAACTAAACAATAATTTATCTTCCTTAGGGTTTATCGTGAATTTTTTAGTGTTTTCGATAGAAAATAATTGAATGAAAAATAATATGATTAATGAAACAACAAAAAACAATACAATTTCTGATTGCCCAAAAAAGTCTTTAAAAAACTGTGTATAAACATCTAGTGTTGGCATTTGAATCCAAATAGAAGTTATTTCAGTTGTTTTGATAAATAAACGGTAGGCCGGTAAAAATAAAATAATGGTTACTATTCCTGAAATCAATGTATAAGTGAAGAACTTTTTTCTTGCTATTTCATATGGTTTTATTATAAAATAAGACAAAATTAGATATTGGGATACCAATGTAAATAGTGCGAAAAAATGACAATAAATCATCAATGTAGAAAAAAGAACATACATTGAAACGGACTTATATGTAGGCTTTTTAATAAATTTAATGAGGTAATAAAAAGACAATACCGTCATTAAAAACAATAAAGGATACATTCTAGCATCCTGTGAATAGTAAATATGAAAATAATTAAAGGCTAATAAAACAGCTGCATAAATTCCTACATTCTTGTTAAAAATTTCTTTTCCTAATAAGAATATGCTAAAAACTCCTGCAATTCCAATAATGGCAGAAACTATTCTTGCAACGAACGTTGTATATCCAAATAACTTAAAAGCGATGTGTGTTATAAAAAAATATAATGGCGGATGGGGCTCAGAAACCAGTAATGCATCGTATACTTCCGAAAATGATTTTGTTGGATTTGCCTCGTTAAGTGTATGTATTTCATCCAGCCAAACACTTTGAAAATCAATATGATAAAACCTTGCTATAGCAGCAATAAACATAATTGCTATAAGGATGTAATTGCTTTTAATTAAATTAATTGCTTTCATATTTTATATCTTTTTAATCTTTTTTCCACGAATAAATAAATGAAACCCCAAATGGCAACCTGATATTATTATTTATAAATAGCTTTTCGGAACCCATCAAATAATTAAGTACTTGATTTAAAATTCCTGGTTTAAATGCCTCGAAATCACTTCCCGAACCTGACCTGTTCTTTCCTGAGTTTAATAAATTACTGGCTTTTCTAATGAGGTAAATTGGGATGAATAAGAAAAAATTGAAATAAGACGAAAAAACTTCTTTTCCGTTAATTTCCAAATTAAATAAGTTTTTAATTTGCTCTGATTCATACCTTCTGAAATGGTGATTTATAACATCATGATGACTCCATAAATCCATGTAAGCAGGAACTGTTATTAACAATAATCCTTTGCTTTTAGCTACGCGTTTCATCTCAAAAACTGCTAATTCATCATTTTCTACATGCTCAATTACATCAAAAGCACATACTAAATCGAACGATTCCTTTTCAAATGGCAACTCGGTTATTGATCCATGAATAATTTCTAAGCCAGTTTTTTCTCTTGCAAACTCACAACAAAATTGATCGTACTCGATGGAGGTTACGGTCCCGAATTTTGATAAATATTCTGAACTTCTTCCTGTGCTACAGCCAATATTTAATATATTTAAATCGGTTGTGCTTAGCTTATTTTGATTTAAAAGCTTGACAATAAAACTAGTAATTATTCTTTCTCGGGCTACAAACCACCAATGTTTTCTTTCTAAATTATAGTATTCTTTGTAGTATAAATGATCCATAGTTTTTATTTATCTATTCCGTCTTGAATTATTTTATCGACTACAAATAACGGTCTATTTCTAACTTGATTATATATTCTTAATACATATTCGCCTATTAATCCTAATGAAATCATTTGAACTCCACTAAATAAAATTATTGCCAATATTGTCGCTGTAAAACCTTGCGGAACATCGTTATAATATAACTTTCTGTAGATATTGTACAAAAAGTAGATTAATGAAAATAGGACGGTAAAAAAACCCAATCGAGTTATTATTTTTACTGGGAAATCACTGAAATTAAAAATCCCGTTGAAGGCCAATTCAAATAATTTTGACCAACTGTATTTGGTTTCTCCAGCGTATCTTTCGTCTCTATCATACTCAAAACCAATTTGTTTATATCCAACCCAAGCTCTCATTCCTCTCAAATACCTGCTTTGCTCTGGCATACTTACTACTGTATCAACAACTCGTCGGCTTAACATCGAGAAATCGCCACTATCTATTGGAATATTAAAACTAGAAATTTTCTTTTGTAATCTGTAATATACTGAATAGGCTAATTTTTT
>CALPQA020000102.1 GCA_943325595.2 Auritidibacter sp. Marseille-P8566 | reverse complement strand
TTGTTAAATTATTTGTTCCTAATCCATCATCTGTAACCACAATATCTGCCACTCTAACCGCTGAAGTTGTATTGCTGTTTTCTAAAATTGAATTGGTAACATTTGTTAAAGTAATAGCAGTTGGCGCTGCATTTAAAGCTGTAGAAGGCGCATATACCCATAGCTGTGGATGGTCAATATCTCCTCCTCCATTTTCATTAACAACATATAATTTATAATCGCGATCCATCGTTAATCCTTCGTGCTGTTGATTTGGAAGGTCAAGAGGATTTCCTATATCTGAAACTATATTTAAAGAGCTTGCTATTACACCGCTTCTATTAACATTGATTATTCTTGCATTTTCTTGGCTTAACACCAATAGATTTTGATACAAAGGATTTGTTGATAATGCAGGAATATTGGACAACGCAAACACATCTGCTACATCAGTTACATTTAATAATGCGGGATCAAATAAATTTATAGAATTAACTGTCGTTGCAGAACCATTGGTTGCTGTACCAGCGGCAAAATCAACACCTGTTTGAAAAATACCCATTGGAGTAATCTCTTTCAAAACGATATATCCGTTGGTTATAGGGTCAAATGTCAATCCTTCTGTACCAATATTATTCACAAAAGTTCCCAGTTTAACAGTTTGTGTGTTGCTTCTCGTTAGCGTACCTCCTGCAACATAAGTGAATTTTACTATTTGTCTGTCTCTTTCTTCAGCCATTACAAATTGTCCGTTACCAATATACGTTAGGCCTTCGGTATCATAAAACTCAGTTCCTAGAGGGCTAGTTCCTTGAGCCAAAGTCATCGTATTAATAAGTGCACCTGTTTTTGACACTTGAACAATCGCTGTACTTCCATCGCCAACAATAAATAAGGTATCTGTATCCCAATTATAAGTTACCGCGGAGGCTTCTTGACATAATAAATTATTGGCCGGATGAGTCGTTCTTGTAGGTTCTGGCAAATCGTAACGACCTACTCTTACATAGTTGGAAAGGTTTACGGTTTGAGAGTTTGAATTTTCAATTTTACCAAAAAAGGCAACTAACACTATTGTTAGTTTTAGTAGGAAGTATTTTTTATTCATAATAATAAGATTTAGATTACAGCAAAACTATTTTATTTAGATAGTTTCTAAATAAAAATAAGGTTACTAAATATTTATTTTATCAAGAATGTAAGGTTAGGTTACTGTTAATTGAAATTTCTATTATCTGTTCCTCCTATAGAATGTGTACTTTTTCACCACAAAAGACACAAAAGAAAAACAAAAGGAACAACGTTTTTTTGCCACGAATTACACGAAATTCCACTAATTTTCTAAAGTCTATTGTCTATTTGTCTTCATTCGACTTTAAGACTTTCAACATTGGACTCTTTTTTTTTAAACGCAAAGAGCGCTAAGTTTTACGCAAAGGGCGCTAAGATAAAAGCAAATATGAATTGTCGTCTTTACATTCGAATTTAGACATTCAATATTGGACTCTTTTTTTCACCACAAAAGACACAAAAGAAAAACAAAAGGAACAAAGTTTTTTGCCACGAATTGCACTAATTCCAACTAATTTTCTAAAGTCTTTTATCTCATCGTCTTTCCTCTATTTGTCCCTTTCTATTAGTGTTTCTTTAAATCTGGGAATCAGTGGCTACTATTTACATTCAACTTTAAGACATTAGACTTTTTTTTAACCGCAAAGTTCGCAAAGTTTTAAGCAAAGGGCGCGAAGATAAAAAGCAATTATAAATCATGATATGTAGTCTTTACATTCGACTTTAAGACTTTCGAAATTGGACTTTTTTTTCCTTCAATATTTACCTTTCAAAACAAAAAAACCACGCTCGAGGCGTGGTTTTTAGTATAAATAAATGCAAGTTTATTTTACAAACTGACTTTTCTTTCTTAATAAACTAAAGCTAAGTACGACTCCTATCATAATCATAGGAATGATGTAATCGTTTATTGGAGTAGTATCAGTACTTTCTAAATTTCCAGTTGCTAAAGCATCTTCTACTCCTGGTTGTGCTATACTATTCAAACTCGACAAGATCATCAAACAAAATACGATGGTTTTTATGGCTCTATTTTTCATAATTTCTATTTTTGATTTATCTTGGATTATTGGATTATTTTTTTGGTGATTTTACTTCCGTTTGCGGCTGTAATTTCTACTAGCAACACTTGGTTTGTAGCACTTGTTTGAATTTTAGTTTCAGAAGCATTGACTTGTTTTTTCTCGGCCAACAAACGTCCTTGTAAATCGTACACGCAAACATGCTCCATGATTGTACTTCCTGAATTGATTTTGATTTCACCATTTTCACCAAAAGCAACCACGCTAGAATCCGTAAATGTTGGATTGTTTACACCCAAAGCACCTTGAAAGTGAACCTCAAATCTTGAATTAAATGTTCCTATTGCACTTGCAAAAGAGTAACTTCCTGCACTTAAGTCTACAACAGTATTCAATAAATTATCTTTTAAGTAAATGGTTTGACCTGTACTGAACAATCCGTCAACGTGGTCAATTGCAATGGTGTAATTTCCTACTGCATCTGTTTTGAAACCCAAAGGAACCGTATCGGTTGTTGTGAATGGCATCGGACGACCTTGAATAGAATATTCTTCAGCATTGATGATTGATGTTAAAGCCGTGGGTGCATCATTAATATAACGACCATCAATAGCATTATCTACACCTGAAGTAGCTTCGGGCATATAACCCACTAACATTTGACTGAAAAGCCCAGTGGTATTGGTCAAATTCAACCAAAAGCGGTTTCTTTCTTCTGTAGTTCTCAAAAATACGGATGACGTACTTGGGGTGGCTCTCATGGCATTGGTAAAACTCAAATTCATATTAGCACTAGGAGAAACAAAAAATCCTTGTCCAACAGCGATATCAGTTGATGGAGTATACCCACCTGAAGCAGTTGCTCCAGTATTATTCCTTGTTGCATATGCTGTCCCAGTGGCTCCATTTGTTTTTCTCCAAAAATATAAAGTTCCTGCGTTTGGATTTGCAGTATAGAAACTAGCAACCGAAATTGTTGAAGGATACGGATTACCAACGGCATAGTACTTTCCAGAAACAAGTCCAGGAACTGAAATGTCTCCATTGTTTGGAACTCCTGTAAAAACACCGTTAAAAGTAGTTGGTGTAGCCGCAGTCCAAGTATTAGGAGTGCGAATTAAGTACCCAGTTGCTGTAGCAAAATCGGTAGTTAATGGTGCAGGAACTACGTTATATAAATTAGTATCTGAATTGTAAGAATAAAAACGAGCATCTACAGTATCTGGCGAAAAAGCCTTTAATTTTTGTCCTGACACTGGAGAACTCCATAAAGTATAATCATACAATTGAATAGAAGAACTATTTCTGTTTACAATGATACTTCCAGTGTTTAATTCGCCTTTATATGTTTGTACTAAATTAGTATTATTTTCTATTGTAAATGTTCCGCTATTTTTAACGATATCGTCAACGGTAATGTTAGTAGAAGCATTTAATGTAAAAGATTTACTTGCATTTACAATAAGAGATTTTGCTGTAAAAACACCATTACTAGTAGTGCTGTAAGTACCATCGATTATAGCATCTATAGATGAGGTTGGTCCTGTAGTATTTGACCAACTTGAACCATTCCAAGTAGTACTTGGAGCAGTAGGAGTTACACTTGCCCAAGTTGTGCCAACTCGAATTTCATCTATATCTACTTTTGGGGTTGAAGCAGAATTTCTTAAACAAATGGATGCAAAAGTTGTAAATGTTGAAGCTGTACCAGAACTATTTTGTACAGCACCAACAGGTTCAGTCCCTCCCAAATTAGTCGGATTTACCCATAAATTAGCGGTAGTTGGACTAGTACTTCTGTCATATTTAACAACCACTAAATATGTAGTCCCAAAATTTAAATCAGTTGCAAAATCAGTAAATGTAGGAGTTCCAGTTGAATTATTTTGAATTGAAAGTCTATAATTTGCATTTGACGTATTTACACCCTTAATACCTAATCTACCACCAAGTAAAGTTACTGATGTTCCATTAGTAGCTCCAAAAGCCATAAAATAATCTGCAGTCGAACTTAATTGAGTGTTATCTATTACGTTTATTAGTGCAGAATAATAAGCAATTGATGCGGAATTAGTTGCTAATGCTCTATTAACATCCCTAGGAACTGTAGTGTTACTTCCTGGTAATCTAATATTGCTACCAGTTGATATTTGTAGTCCTGAATAGCTTAAATTACCTGTATTAACAGGTATTGTTCCTGTTAGGGTATTACTATGGGTAGCCCAATTATTAATAGCAGTACTAGTAGAATTTGTTGCGCCTCCTATATTTAAAGGAGATGTATAATTAAAATCTTCGTAAAGAGTCTGCCCCCATCCCAAACTCGAGAAAAGTACAAATGCCAGTAGGAGTCCTAATTTTGTGTGTTTAAAAAGTAATGTGTTTTTCATGGAATTCATTTTTTTTTTAATAATAAGTACATTTTTTGTGTAAAATTGAATTGGTTTTTCACCTACTAAATTGTAAGAAATAGTATTTTTTTGATTCTTGGCAAATGTAAGACATTAAACTATAAAACTTGTAAAATTTAAGTTACGGATGCATTAATTTTAAGTACTTTTTTAAATATTTTGTTAAAAAAATATAAGAAAACGTTATAGTTAGAAAAACGATTTACAACTACAACGTTTACTAAAAATTTAACCGAAAATCACCTAGAGTTATGAAAATAAAAATAAAGTTTTTTTTAAAGGTAAAGTTGGGTTTTAACCACTTATGAATCATAATACAAATCTTCGTTTTTTATTATATCCAAATCATGTTACTTAAACTTATCAACTAATTGCCAAAAAAAACAATAATTTTAGAATTAGCTTAATTTTAGCTTAAACTACGGCATCATTGCGAAAGAATAACTCATTTGACCGAATTTAATGCAATGAAAAAACTTTTTTATTAACAATTTTGTTTTTTTTTACGTTTAATCATGTTACAGATTAATTAAATTTTATATTTTAGCGTATTAAAATAATAAGGTTACGTTAAATTATCATTATTAAATGATTCTTAGTCACCTTTTATTTCAAAAAATACATTCTGAAATCCATAATTCCATCGTTATGAAACAAACTTTACCTACTGTATTGAACGCTCTTGTGAGCAAAATTTCTTTGTTTAAAAAATCAAGTGCTTTGCTTGTAATGTTGCTGCTAATTAGTGGGAATGTTGTGGGGCAGAGTTCGGCTAATTACACTTTTTCAACAAATGCAACAGGATCGTTGGCTCTTGATGCTAATGGTAATGCTATTGATATGACAACTAGCACAACACAATTAGTTGCGGCTTCCTCAGATCAAGGGGTATCTGCAGTTACTAATATTGGTTTTGATTTTTACTTGATGGGTGCTAAATTTACACAATTTTCAAGTTCAGCAAACGGACTTTTACAGCTGGGGAGTAGTGCCGTTTCTGGTTCGACATATGTCGCGAGTGGAGGAACGGCAATTCTTCCTGTTATCTCAGCCTTTGCTGGGGATTTACAAACAGGGTCAAGCGGGAAAATACATTATAAAGTTATTGGAAGTGCACCAAACAGATGTTTAGTTGTTGAGTATTTAAATATGAATCTCTATTACGCTAGTGCTGTATATGGAAATGATGCAACTTTTCAGGTTAGATTGTATGAAACTTCGGGAGTATTAGAGTTCGTATATGGAACTGTTGCTGTTTCTTCAATAACAGGTTCTCCATCTGATTATAGTCCCAGTATCGGTTTTTCAACTGGAGCTACTGCCAACTTATTTTCTTATGTAACAATTTCTACAAATACCGCAACAACTTCTGGTACATTTACTGACAATCCGAATTCTGCTGTTGGATCAATTGCCAATTTAAACTCTTCTGTAAATGGTTTACGAAGGGTGTATAAATTTACCCCACCATTAGCTGTAAGCGTTCCAACTACATTAACCTTTACAAGTGTAGCAGCAACTACTACTACTGTCAATTGGGTAGATAATTCTTCAGGAGAATATAGTTTTCTTGTTACTAGAGCAACTGACAATACTTTTACATCTAATGTAGTAGCAACTACAGTTGCATCTATAACTAATGCAGGTACGGGAACTGCATATAGTTCATCACAAACGGGTTTAAATCCAAGCACGCTCTATCATTATAAAATTCAAGCATTAAATGAAGGACAATCAAGTTCTTTACTTTCTGGTTCGCAGGCTACAAGTGCTTCAGGAACTTCGGTTACTTATGCTACTGCTGGCACAGCTTCCTTTGTAGTGCCTGATGGCGTTTGCTCTGTTACAGTACAAGCTTGGGGAGCAGGTGGAGCAGGTGGAAATGGTGCCAATACCGCAAGGTCTTCTGCCGGAGGTGGCGGTGGTGGTGCTTATGCATCTTCAACAATTAGTTCTCTCACTTCTGGTAATACATATACTATTGTAGTAGGTGCTGGTGGCGTTGTAAATGGTTTTTGTAGTGGAACTGGTGGAACTGGTGGAGATTCTTATTTTATAGATGCAACAACCGTAATGGCCAAGGGTGGAACCGGTGGAACTGGTGGATCAGTAGGAACTGGTGGTGCTGGTGGAACATTAGCTTCGAGTGTTGGTACAACAAAAAATAGTGGGGGTGCTGGTGCAACTGGTGCAACCGCTGCTAGTGCATCTGCATCTGGAGGAGGGGGTTCTAGTGCTGGTACTGGGATTAGTGCTACGGGCGGTTCTGCTTCAGGTGCTACAGCAGGAGTAGCACCTACTGGTGGTGCAACAGGTGGTTCGGGGTCAACTGCATCTGGTGGTGGATC
>CALPQA020000101.1 GCA_943325595.2 Auritidibacter sp. Marseille-P8566 | reverse complement strand
CTATATTTTTCCGTAATATAGCGCTTTTACGATACCATCAGAAAGTCCGATTTTAGGAACATAAATACTTCTAGCGCCACTCCATTTCATTGCATTTAGGTAAATTTTTGTAGCCAAAACTATTACGTCTGCTCGGTCTGGATTTAATCCCAATTCAGAGATTCTTTGCTCATACGTAAGTGAATTTAAATAGGCATATTGAGAATTCACGTATATATAAGAAAAAGGCTTGTCCTGCATTTTACCTGACATTTTAAATAATTTATTGATGTTTCCTCCTGAACCAATCAAGGTAACTTCATCAAAATCTGCCGTATTTGTTTTAATCCATTTTTCAATTTCTAACCAAACTATTTCACTAACTACTTCATTCAATAAACGAACAGTTCCTGCTTTAAATGATTTAGAAGCAATCATTTTGCCATCAGAAAACAAGGAGAATTCAGTGCTTCCTCCGCCAACATCTACATAAAGATAGGTTTTTTCAGTTTTTAAAAGATAATGCAAATCAGTTGATGCTATTATTGCAGCTTCTTTTTTACCATCAATAATTTCGATTTTAATATCCGCTTTTTTCTTAATTATTTCAACAACTTCTCTTCCATTATAGGCCTCACGCATTGCAGATGTAGCACAAGCCATGTATTTTTCAACTTTATGAACTTTCATCAATAATTTGAACGCTTTCATGGCATCAACCATACGTTCTATATTTTCTTCGGAAATTTCTCCAACGGTAAAAGCGTCTTGCCCCAAACGAATTGGAACTCGAACTAATGCACTTTTGCTAAATTGGGTTTCTTTTCCTTCCTCTTCAATAATATTTGTAACCAAAAGACGCATTGCATTGGAGCCAACATCTATTGCTGCATATTTTTTTATTGTAATCATTTATAGTATTTTATTAAAGCTATTAATTGCTGGGGGTTACAAACTCTCGGTAATAACTTCAAGTCGATTCAAATAGTAATTATACGTTTCTTGTTGTGCTCTGAAAACTGGATTACTGCCACGAACTCGGTATTTATTATCTAATTTATCTGAATGCAATCTGGCTTTTACATTTCCTTTCCAACCAATATCGAAAATATCAATTAGTTCTTCCTTTATGCGTTCATCATATATTGGACAAGAAACTTCGACCCTTCCGTCAATATTTCGAGTCATAAAATCGGCCGAAGAAATATAAACTTCTGGATTATTTTCGTTTCCAAAAATATAAACTCTGGAATGCTCTAGGTAATTATCAACGATACTTATGGCTTCTATATTAGCACTCATGCCTTTTACTCCGGGGATTAATGAGCAAATACCTCTAATTTGAAGTTGTATTTTCACACCCGCATTACTGGCATCATACAATTTATCAATGATTTGAATATCTGTTAAACTATTCATTTTTAATTTCATAAATGCCACTTTTCCTTCTGTAGCATTTCCAATTTCTCTATCAATTAATTTATTGAATTTTGAACGCATATAGTGTGGCGAAACAATTAAGTGCTTGTATCTGTGCACTCTATAATTGACATCAAAGAATTCGAAAATTTTAGAAATGTCTTTTAGAATTTGTTGATGACTTGTAAAAAGTGTAACATCGGTGTAAACTCTTGCAGTTGATTCGTTGAAATTTCCAGTTGAAATAATTCCATATCGGACTAATTTTCCGCTCTCAATTCTCTCAACAACACAAATTTTGCTGTGTACTTTTAATCCTTTTATCCCAAAAATAAGTTCAATTCCTTCCATTTGCATTTGCTCAGCATAAGAAATGTTACTTGCCTCATCAAAACGGGCCTGAAGTTCGATTTGTACAATTACTTTTTTACCATTTTTGGCAGCATTTATTAAGGAACTAATTACTTGAGAATTTTTCGCTAATCGGTATAACGTAATTTTTATGGCCGTAACATTTGGATCTAATGCAGCTTCTCGCAAGAATTTTATTATGTATGAAAATGATTGGTAGGGCGCATTTACAAGGTAATCTCTCTTGGCAATTTTATTCAAAATACTACCATCAAGACTTAAGCCGTCAACTGGTAAAGGTACTTTTGGAGAATACAATAAATCGAACCTTCCTAGATTTGGAAAATCCATATAATCCCTTCTATTGTGGTACCTACCACCAGGAATAATACTATCAGAAGCATCAATTCCCATATTAGTAAGGAAAAATTTCAGAGTATCTTTTCCTATTGATTGGTCGTAAATAAAACGAACGGGTTCTCCAATTCTTCGGTCTTTTACACTCGTTGCAATTTTTTGTAACATGCTCTTGCTCATGTCGCTATCAATATCCAATTGGGCATCTCTAGTGATTTTTATCATGTGTGCAGAAACACTTTTATAGTCAAATATATTGAACAAACTAGAAAGATTATGACGAATTACATCGTCTAATAAAATAACATATTGCTTGCCATTAATTGATGGAAGCACTACGAAACGATTGATTGATTTTGGAATTTCGATTACAGCATAACGCACTTCTGGCTTCTGTTTTACCAATCCTAAAAGTTTGGATTTTGCTTCAGATTTCATGACTAATTTCACTGCCAAATACCCCAGAGTATCTTTCAATATTGGAAACTCAGCCAAGTCATTTAATATAATGG
Organism: Auritidibacter sp. Marseille-P8566; assembly: GCA_943325595.2. The sequence continues at coordinate 4,224 of CALPQA020000101.1, read as the reverse complement.
TAACTAATGCAGGACTTACTTTTTGAATGAAAAAGTCTTTAATAAAATTTTCTTGTTCGCTAGAAATTTGATTTTCGTTGATAATGAAAATATTTTCTTTCTGAAGTTTGCTTTCAATAATATTCAAAATTCTTAAACTCTCAGACTGTTGTTGAATTACAATTTCTGTAATATCCTTAACCAATTGATGGGCACTGATTCCTCCTAATACATTTTCACCTGAAACCCCTGACAAACTTAATCTTCGAATTGCGGCGTATCTAACTCTGAAAAACTCATCTAAATTATTAGAAAAAATTCCCAAGAAACGTAGTCTGTCCAACAAAGGAACATTTTCGTCTGCTGCTTCTTGAAGAACTCTGGCGTTAAAGGCTAGCCAACTTTTTTCACGGTCAATGTATTTATATTCAACTTTTCTAATCATAATTTTAAATCTCTCGGGAACACCATTTTTTGAGTTTTGCCCTTACTTAATAATTTCCAACTATCGCAATCAAAGTTAATTGAAACTAAACCTGAAGTTGGAACATTTTCTATAAAAATATCGCCAAATTTATTAACAAAATTTGTTATTGCTGCATTATGACCAAAAAGAATAACATTTTCATAATCATTATTACAGGCTTTGATAGTTTTTTCTAATTGATCTTCATCAAAAGTGTATAATTTCTCTTTAAAAATAATAGATTCTATAGGGCATAGCAAGTTTTGGGCGAAAATTTTGGACGTTTCTACGGCTCTTTTTGCAGTACTGCTCAAAATAACGAAATTTTTAGGTAAATATTTCAAAATAATTGAAGAAACTAAGTGTGCGTCCTTGACACCTCTGCTAGATAAATGGCGGTCTTTGTCATTTAATGGGGTTTCCCAACTTGATTTTGAATGCCTAATTAATATTAAATTCTTCATGGTAAAGTTTTTTATTGACAATTCGGAGCTGTTCTGTGGCAATTACCTTAACAATTTACAAAAATAATTCTAGAATTAAGTACTAATTAACATTTATATAGTTAAAAACTTAATTTACAGCAATTTATCAAGGTCATTAATCGAAGTAATTTACAAATAATCAAAATAAATTAACATAAAATACTACCTGCCTTTTCGCAATAATTCAGACTCGAATTCCCAAATAGATGTGTTCTCTAAAACAATCTCACTTTTTAACGAGTATTTCAGTAGTTGAAAGATGCTTGAATATAAAAATATTTTTTTGCAATTAATTTAGCATCAATAAGTTGTTAACTTTTTATTACCATTAAATTAATACTAAAAAAGAGGTTAATATCCTTTTTGGTTCTCATACTATTTAAGTGAACTCTTTTAGAAAAATTACAAATTTGAAATTTATTTTTTTTATGAAAAACTCTATTTATTGGCAAATAGTATTGCCGTTTAAACAAATACTATTATTGTCCTTTTTTATTCTATTTTCAAATTTATCCTATTCGCAAACTAAGACAATTCCTGTTGGATCGGTAATAATTAATATGGGAATAGTTCCTCAAACTTATGGCAACGCACTAAAACCTTACGGATTGGTTTATAATTTTTTAACTACACAAAAAGTACCCGTAATTTGGTCAATAAATCCATTAAAAATTAAAGATGGTACTGATTTTACTGTTGATGGAATAAACTTCAAAGGAGGTCCTTTTATTATTGAAAGGCAATATGCAATTGTCCCAAATATTCAAGCTGTAATAGCTACTTTTGTTTCTCAAGGTGTTGTTGTCCATACCACACTTTCTGAAGTCACAGTTCCTGTTTATGAAGAAATGTATGAAAATCCAAATTGGGTTTTAGATGTTGACAATGGTGCTATTGCAGCAGGATATTTAAGTAATGCAGGAATTCCATCTTCGGCCTATCGAACTTCTTTACCAACAACACTTTCTTATTGTGATGATTTATTTATTTTACCACATGCTGATCCAACATGGACAACTCACGGTAGATTATTTAGTTGGAATAATTCATTTACAAATGGTGGAAATCAAGGCTGGATTTGGGAAGCATGTCATTCTGTTAGTGTGTCTGAAGGAATATCAAATCCTAGTAATCCAGCTGAAAAATTAAATTTTCTATCCAATGATCCTTTACCAAGTTTGATAATTTTCAATTCTCACTCATCTAGCAGCAAACTCCCTTTTTTGTATTCTAATCCACAAAGTCCTTACATGCAATTTATGGGGATTCTTGATGCAGCGACCAAAAATGGCTCTGAAAAAGTGTATTTACCTAGTAGACTTGGTGGTTGGCGAACATCCACAACTATTTCGGTTTGGGATCCAAATCAAGCAGATTTATTGAATGGTGATTCGCCTGGTAAAGCAGCAATAATTGCTTACGGATATGGGTTTGGCGATGTAAATCGGGGAAAAGTAATGTATGAAGCGGGTCACAGTCACGATATAAACTCCCAAGACGGTATAGCGGCACAAAGAGCAATGTTAAATTTTTCTTTTGACTCTCCTTCCGGAAAAAGCCCAAAAATAACTTCTATAAATGCTATTGAAAATGTAGTGTGCGGATCCAATTCAATAGCACTAAGTATTACGGCAACATCGCCTACGAATAGTCCATTGTCCTATCAATGGTCATCAAGCTGTGGCGGTACCTTTTCAAACGCAACGAGTACTAGTACTAATTTTATTATTCCTGCAAGCGCTGTGGAAGTAAATTGTATAGTTTCAATTGTGGTTACAGATGCATGTGGAAGAAAATCATTTAAATCGTATCCATTAACAATTAGACCAAATGTTCCTCCTATAATAAGTGCAATTCAAACTAATATTTTATGCAAAAATGCTGCAACGGGAAATATTGATATTTCAGTGACAGGATTAGCGCCATTCAGTTATTTATGGACTGGAAATGGAGTTATTCCAGCAAGCCAAGATCAATCTAACTTATTAGTAGGCAATTATAGTGTAACTGTAACTGCAAGTAATGGATGTACCACTACATCAAATTATACAATCACTGAACCACCAACCTCAATCTCAATTTCTGCAACACAAACTCCAATATTGTGTTTTGGAACTTCATCAGGCGCTATAAACCTAATTGTAACGGGAGGAAATCCATCGTACACTTACGCTTGGACAGGAATCGGCGTTTCAACATCCGTAAAAGACCAAATTAATATTGGGGCGGGAAACTATTCAGTTTTAGTAACAGACACTAATGGTTGCCAAAAATCATTTTCTACGCTATTAACTAACGGTGACGGAACAAATCCAATTGTTTCTGTCCCTTCAAATGTAACATTTCAAGGATGTATTTCGAGTGTATCCCTACCCTATTCTCCAACGGTTATTCCTATTTCAATAGGTGTTTTCAACCAAATTGGCGGTACTTATTCTGATGAATCCGCAATTTCAAGTATTACCTATCAAGACACTCGAACGGGTATTTGTCCTATCCTGATAACGAGAATATTTAGAATTTGTGATTTTTGTGGAAACACTAGCAGTGTGGTACAAAATATAATCAGTACAGATACAACTTTGCCAACGGCTTCCAACCCTGCAAATATTTCGATTTCGGGTTGCAATGGAACTTTTTCTACGCCAAATATTTCAGTTGTTGCTGATGCTTCGGATAATTGTTCTGCGCCAAATGTTACTTTCGTGAATGATAGTTTGCCAACAATTTCTGGTTGCACCGAAACGACCGTTAGAACCTACAAAGTGACGGATGCGTGTGGGAATTTCATCACTGTAACGCAGAATTTAATTCGAACAATCGATACCATTTTGCCAACGGCTTCCAATCCTACAAATATTTCGCTTTTAGGTTGTAATGGAACCTTTCCAAGTCCTACTGTTTCGGTAGTTGCTGATGCTTCGGATAATTGTTCTACGCCTATAATTTCATTTGTAAATGATAGTTTGCCAACAGTTTCAGGTTGTACCGAAGCCACCATTAGAACTTATAAAGTGGCTGATGCATGTGGAAATTTTATTACTGTAACGCAGAATTTAATTCGAACAATCGATACCATTTTGCCAACGGCTTCCAATCCTGAAAATATTTCGCTTTTAGGTTGTAATGGAATCTTTCCAAGTCCTACTGTTTCGGTTGTAACGGATGCTTCTGATAATTGTTTTACGCCTTTAGTTTCATTTGTAAATGATAGTTTGCCAACAGTTTCTGGTTGCACCGAAACCACCATTAGAACCTATAAAGTGACGGATGCGTGTGGGAATTTTATCAATG
>CALPQA020000100.1 GCA_943325595.2 Auritidibacter sp. Marseille-P8566 | reverse complement strand
CGTAGGGTTTTAGCGGTTTTAGCAATGTATCGTAGAAAAGTTAAAGGCTCTATTCTTGGAAGTTCAAAAACAGGAAGTATTGCCTATATTGAGCCTGAGGCAACCTTAAATTATTCTCGAGAATTGAGTAATTTAGAATATGAAGAAAAAGAAGAAATTACCAGAATATTAAAATATTTGACGAACGCTATACGTCCTTTTTTGCCTTTAATTATTCAGTACCAGGATTTCTTGAGTGATATTGATGTTGTTGCTGCCAAAGCAAAATATGCGAGAAGAATAAATGGAATTTTGCCTACAATTACTAATGAACGTAGGATGTATTTTCGGGATGCCTTCCACCCTATTTTATATTTAAATAATAAAGAAAGCAATCAAGTAACCCATCCACAAACGATTGAGTTAGATTCAAAAAACCGCATAATTGTAATTTCTGGACCAAATGCAGGAGGGAAAACGATTTCATTGAAAACAGTTGGATTGTTGCAATTAATGCTGCAATCTGGGATGTTGATTCCAGTTCATGAACGAAGCGAAACGTTCTTATTTGATAGGATTTTGACTGATATCGGTGACAACCAATCTATAGAAAATCATTTAAGTACATATAGTTATCGCTTGAAGAACATGAATTATTTCTTGAAAAAGTGCAACAATAAAACCTTATTCTTAATTGATGAATTTGGTACAGGATCTGATCCTGATTTGGGTGGTGCTTTGGCAGAAATATTTTTGGAAGAATTCTATCATCGAGAAGCGTTTGGAATTATAACGACTCATTATTCAAATTTGAAAATGTTAGCAAACGAATTGCCTTTTGCTATGAATGCCAACATGTTATTTGACGAAAAAACGTTGGAACCCATGTACAAATTGGCTTTAGGACAAGCGGGAAGTTCCTTTACATTTGAAGTTGCTCAGAAAAACAGAATTCCATTTGGTTTAATTAACCGTGCAAAAAAGAAAATCGAAGGCGGAAAAGTACGCTTTGATAAAACTATTGCAACTTTACAAAAGGAGCGTTCAAAAATGGAGAAAACTTCTCAAACATTGAAAGAAGAGGAATCGAAAGCACGAGAAGAAGGTAAGAAAATGGAGACTATTAATGTCAAAATAAAACAGAAATTAGAAAGCTATCAAGAATTGTATGACAGCAATCAGAAGATAATTTACATCGGCCAAAAAATAGATGATATAGCAGCCAAGTATTTCAATACGAAAAACAAAAAAGAGTTGGTTTCTGAATTCATGAAAATTGTAGAAATAGAAAATTCTAAACGAATAAAAATCTCTTCAAAAGAAGTTAAAGCTTCGTTAGAAAAAAAGAAGGAAATCATACAAGAAGTTACCGTTAAAGTTGAAGAAATTCGTGTGGCCAAAAAAGAGAAAAAACTGAAAGCTAATTTGGTCGTTGAAAAGCCAAAGCCAATCTTAAAAGTCGGTGACAGAGTTAGAATGTTTGATGGAAAAGCGATTGGAACAATTGATAAAATTGAGAAAAATAAAGCCGTAGTTAATTATGGCGTTTTTACTTCAACGGTTAGTTTGGAAGCATTAGAATTTGTTGAAAATCAAAAAAAATAATACAAAATGTCAAATTCACACTCTTCAAATCAGCTTGATTTACCAGAAAATAAAAAGATTATTCTATTTGATGGTCTTTGCAATTTGTGTGAAGCTTCCGTTCAATTTGTAATTAAACATGATAAAAAAGATATATTTCGTTTTGTTTCCCTACAATCTGATTTGGGAAAAAAAATCATAAAACACATTGGATTAGAGAATAAAAATATTGACAGTGTTATATTATACGAGCCCGGAATTGCCTATAATTATAAATCTGCAGCAGCATTAGAAATCGCAAAAAATTTAGGTGGTTTCTTTCATTTTGGAACAATTTTTAAAGTGATTCCAAATGGATTACGAAATTTACTTTACGATTACGTTGCTAAAAACAGGTACAAGTGGTATGGAAAAAAGGATTCATGTTTAGTTCCAACATTAGAATTAAAATCTAAATTTTTAGAATAATAGTGAAAATGATAATTGTCATAAATTATATTTTTAAAGTGTGTTATTTTTGATTCAACTTAAAAATAATAATTATGAAAAATAGTGCACTTTATTCATGGAGCAATGGGTCATTTATAATGATTATAGTATTTAGTTTGGTAATAATTGGTATAATTGGAGCGGTCCTAATCATGATGAATACTGACAAGAAAAAGAAAGATTAAAAAAAAAACTCCTCAATTACTTGAGGAGTTTTTTGATTTATTTAAAAAAATGTTATTAGTTTTTTACAATCTTTTTTGTAATTGTATTATTATCAGTTGTATTTAATTTTAACATATAAACACCTTGAGATAATTCAGAAACATTAATTTTTTGATCAAGGGTATTGTTTAATACACCCGATTTAATAACAGTTCCTTTCAAATCCATTACTTTATAACTAGATAATTCTAAATTATTAGAATTGTAAACATTTATAACATCCACAGTTGGATTTGGATAGGTTGAAACAACAACACTTCTAGTTTTTGTTTCAACTCCCAATAATGTATCTGTAGAAGACGCTCTAGCAACATAATTATCTATAAAAGCAGTTGATGCAACTGTATTTCCAGCAACGTTAGTAACTAAAAAGTCAAGTTCGCCTGGAACTAAAGTTGCTGCTGCACCTGCAATATAGCTATTTAAAGAAGGTCCTTTCCATTTAATTTCTCCTGTGGTTTGGTTAAAACTGAAACCTACTCTAACCCAAGTGTCATTATTTAATAATAATTGAGGATTAGCAGTATCTGGTCCTAATCCAAAAGAATAAGCACCTGTAGTTCCTGCAGAAGTATATCTTGCTAAACCCCTTAACGAATTTGGAAACATTACAGTTGGAGCGGCCGTAGTTGCATAATTTTTATCCAAATATATACCTGAAATAGTTAAACCAGCATCACTATATAGGCGAGCTTGAAATGTATTTCTACTTGCTGAAATTGCACCTGGATTCAAATCAAATTCAACCTCAAGTATATTATTTCCAGAAGTTCTTGTAGCCCATGCTGTTGAAATACCGACTTTGTTTAAATAACGAGTACTTGTTGTTGCTGTAGAAGAAGTTGCTTCTCCTGTAAGTTGAAGAACATTTCCATAAGGAGCAGGTTTAGATACAACTTGATAGTCTGAAAGTAGGCCTTGATAAATATACCAACCACCTTGACCAACAGCTACACCAGTTAAATCAGAACCAACATTTCCAAGTGTTAATGTTGAAAAATTATCGGATTCTAAAACTTGTGCATTAATACCTTGTAATGTTAATGCAAATAAAATTGAAAGTAATAGTTTTTTCATAAAAAATGTTTTTAAGTTGTTAAAATTGAAGCAAATATAATAATTATTTTAATAAATTTTAAAGATAAATATATTTTTTAATTAATCCTCTTTTTCCCATTTTCCAACTACCGATGTTGCTAGAGCGTTACCTAAGACATTTGTCCCACTGCGAAACATATCACAGAAATGGTCGATTGGGAGAATTAAAGCGATGCCTTCAATTGGGATTTTGAACATACCACACGTGGCAGCAACCACTACCAAACTCGCTCGTGGAACCCCAGCAATTCCTTTGCTAGTCAACATCAGTACAAAAAGCATAGTGAATTGTGTTGGCAAATCCAAAGGCACTCCATAGGCTTGAGCAATGAAAATACTTGCAAAAGTCATGTACATCATACTTCCGTCAAGATTGAAGGAATAACCAAGAGGTAACATAAAGGAAACTATTCTGTCTTTTACTCCAAAACGTTCCAATTCTTCTGATAATTTTGGAAATACAGCTTCAGAACTTGTGGTGCTAAAGGCAATTATAATTGGACTTACAATTCGTTTTAACAAAACACTCATTCTGGATTTTAGGAAAATGTAACCTACTAAAACTAAAACAAACCAAAGAGTGGAAATACCAACAAGGAAAGAACCGAAAAATTTGGCATACGTAAACAGCAATTCATTAAAATCTCTGATTGCGAAAACGCCTGCAATGGCTCCAAATACTCCTATCGGTGCAAATTTCATAACATAATTTACCATTTTCAAGACAATATGTGATATTTTGTCCAACGCATTTACAACTGGTTTTGAATTATCGCCAATTGCAGCAGCAGCCAATCCAAAAAAGATTGAGAAAATCACAATTTGCAGAATTTCATTTGTTGCCATAGCTTCCACAATACTTTTGGGGATAATATGTTCGATGAAATTTTGAGCTGAAAAAACTTGGGTTTTCTCGGTAACCTCAGTTGCTGTTGAAACATCAATATTGGATAAGTTCAAGCCTTCGCCAGGTTTCAAAACATTTACCCAAAACATACCTATTAATAAGGATATAAATGAAGCCGTAAAAAACCAACCCATTGCTTTTCCTCCAATGCGTCCAACTGCTTTAATATCGCCAAGTTTCGCAATTCCAACTACTAAAGTTGTGAATACCAAAGGAGATATTATCATTTGAACCAATCGGATGAAAATGGTTGCTAATAGTTTGATATAACCACTAAATTCTTTTGCACCCTCAGGAGGAAGATTGTTGTGAATTATAATTCCAAGTATTCCGCCTAATAGCATTGCAATTAGGATTTGGAATGTTAAGTTTCCTGTTAGGGATTGTTTTTTAGTTTCGGGATTGTTCATATTGAGTAGGAATTTTGTGAATAGCCCTGATTGCAGAGGAAATCCCACGCTTTTTAGCGTGGATTGCAACGGAAAGCAGGAATAGCTTCAAATAAAACTATTGATACATTTTGTTAATTAAATAGAAATCAGCGAGTACAATTGCCGCCATCGCTTCAACGATAGGCACTGCGCGAGGAAGCACACACGGATCGTGACGCCCTTTTCCTTGTAATTCGATAATATTTCCTTGATTGTCTAATACTTCTTGGTTTTGAATTAAAGTGGCAACTGGTTTGAAAGCTACTCGGAAATAGATGTCCATTCCGTTTGAAATTCCGCCTTGAATTCCGCCTGACAAATTGGTTTTGGTGGTGCCGTCAGGATGGTACAAATCGTTGTGTTCGCTTCCTTTCATCTGTGCACCGCAGAACCCGCTACCATATTCAAAGCCTTTTACGGCATTGATGGAGAGCATTGCTTTTCCTAAATCGGCGTGTAATTTATCGAAAACGGGTTCGCCCAAACCTAATGGAACATTCTGCAAAACGCAGGTAATTGTGCCTCCAATGGTATCTCCTTGCTTGCGAATATCGCGAATAAGTGCTTCCATTTTTGCTGCAGTTTCCTCGTCGGGACAACGAACTGGATTGGTTTCCGTTTTGGAAAAATCTAACTCTTGATACGGTTTATCTAAGAAAATAGTTCCTACGGAAGATACAAAAGCATTGATTTTGATGTTGGGTAACAACTGTTTTGCAACTGCCCCTGCTACAACTCTACTCGCTGTTTCGCGAGCTGAGCTACGGCCACCACCACGGTAATCGCGCAAACCATATTTTTTTTCATATACATAATCGGCGTGACTAGGACGATAAGTATTTTTAATATCTGAATAATCATCCGATTTTTGATTGGTATTTGGGATGATAAAACCTATTGGTGTTCCAGTAGTTTTACCTTCGAAAATTCCTGATAGAAATTGAACTTCATCATTTTCTTTACGTTGGGTTACAATTGCTGATTGCCCTGGTTTTCTTCTCGCCATTTCGTATTGTATGGCATCAAAATCCAAAGTTATTCCTGCTGGACAACCGTCTATTATACCTCCCAAAGCATCACCATGTGATTCTCCAAAAGTCGTTATTTTGTATAGTGTCCCAAAGCTATTTCCTGCCATAATTCAATGTTTGAAACAAATATAAGTTTAAAAGTTTAAATGAATAATAAAATGTTAAATAAAATTTGAACACTAATTAATTATTTATTAAACACACAAAAAAGTCTCTTAATTAAGTTAATTTTTTATTTTTTAGATAACTTAATTATAGTTTTTCTTATATTAGCAAATAAATAAAAACAACTAACGCTATGAAATTCAAATTTTTAATTGCCATTTTAACAACGATTACCTTATTTTCATGTACCTCTGAAACTGAAAATAGTGTGGAACCGGATACAAACTATTTACCATTAGGAATAAGCAATTACTGGAAATATTCTGTTCAAACTAATGGCGCATCTCAAACGGATTCCCTTTATGTTTCAAATGATACATTAATTAGTGGGAAAACATATAAAAAATTTAAGACAAGAAATTCACCTGCTGGTTTTTATTCTAGCACACTTAACAAAAACAGTATTAGAAAATCAGGTGCTTCGTTGTTATTAACAGGTACTTTAGCACTCGATTTTGGTGTTGGAATTCCAATTAACCTTGCGCTAAATGATTTTGTTATTTTTAAAGAAAATGCAACAGATAACCAACAATTAGGAACTTTATCTGGAACAATAAATCAAACTGTAGACACCTATCCTTTGGTAATTGACTATATCTTGACAACAACGGAAATAGAAACTTTACCGACATACACTTCTAATAATCAAGTTTATACGGATGTAAAAAGAGTTAAAACCGTTTTAAATGCAAAAATCACTACCAATATTTTGGTTGGAGGAGTGCAATATGCAGCTTCAATCTTAAGTCCGCAAAATGTGGTAGTTTCTAACCAATACTATGCAAAAAATATTGGAATGGTTTATACCAATACAATTATCAATTATCAATTAAATCAGCTTCCTGGTGGAACTACATTGCCAATTCCTCCAAGTGGAAATCAAACTCAAAACGAGTATTTAAATGGATATAATGTAAGCCACTAATTATGCTTTATT
>CALPQA020000099.1 GCA_943325595.2 Auritidibacter sp. Marseille-P8566 | reverse complement strand
CACCTGATAAATTACCTTCATAGTAGTCAAATCCCAATGTATTTGGGTAATTATATCCTGCAGGAGCCGATGTCGTCACGTGCCATTTTCCAATGCAAGCTTTTGAAATTCCGTTAGGAGAATAGAGATTCAGCATTTTAGGAATGATATTTTCATTTAGACTCACTTTGGTATTGGAGCCATCAACAACATCGCCAACCCCAGTTCTAAAACTGTATCTTCCTGTTAAAATCCCTGCGCGAGTAGGGGAACACAAAGGATTGGACCATGCATTATTAAATACAACACCACGTGTTAAAAGCCTTCGCACGTTGGTTAAATTAACTACACTTGAGCCATGATCAGTATAAAAATCGCAATAATCTCTTCCTAAATCATCAGCAATAATTAAAACCACATTGCGTTGTTGGGCGAAATTGATATAGCTAAGGAGCAGAATTAGAATTGTAGAGATTGTTTTTTTCATTATTTTTTCATTACGATTTTAAAAGTATCCTTTTGATTTCCATTACATACAGATAAATAGTAAATTCCATTTGATAATCCTTCTGTGTTCAATTGATATTCATCAGAATTGATGACAATCTGTTTGCTAATGACTATTTTTCCTAATGCATCTGACATTTCAATTTTGGCTGAAGTAGATTGATTTGGAAAAAAGATGGAAACAAATTCAGAAGAAGGATTTGGAGTTATTTTAATGGAAGAATGAAATTCGGTATTATTTACAGATAATGTTGGATTTCCTCTAACACAAATTACATAATTAGTTCCCGTTTTGGCACTGTAAGTTGTAATTCCAAAAATAGTACTCCAATACCAAGCACTTAAAGTTTGGTTTGGAAGTGTTGTTGACGACCAATAATTATGAATTCCTACATTTGAAAAATAAGGTGTAAAAACAGATGGATTTGTTGCCAATTCATTATTTAAAGATTGTAATTCTTTGATGTTTGGCAGCCTCCAATCGGATGAAGTTCCAATTGTTAATCCTTCGGCATAAGCCAAAGCTTGCTCCCAAGTTAATGGATTTGGGTTCGGAATTTTTTGCCATACTAACTGCGTCAGATTATCAGTTATAGTATCTCCATTATCTGTAAAATGATTGGTAATGGTCGTGGGAGTTGTAACATTTCGAACTGCCCTTGCGTGAAATCTTTTTATTCCGCCAGCACTTATGGTTTCTGTTTTTGGATGATTTCCAATTCCGCCTCCAGCATTGGTACACCAAACTTTTGTAGTAGAATTATTTTCATAAACGCTTGTCCACCAATATTCTGCTCCTGGGGTAGTTAATGATGAAAAATAGGTTGTATTAATTGCAGGATTTGAATTTTGATGATTCAGAATGCTATAGGCTTCCATTGGTGTTGGTAATCGCCATCCCGAAAAACCTCCTAAAGTTAACGAATTACAATAACTAATGGCACTTTCAAATGTCATTTCGCCTCCGTCAATTTGTTGCCACATTAAGCCCGTCACATTATCGGTTATTGTTCCATTGTTATTATTGGTAAAGGAAGGAGTATTTATCAAATAGTCATGGTCTTCGCCAAAGGTAGTCGTGTAGCTTTGAGTTTCCCCTGTATCTGGCAATAATTGTATAGTTTTAGAAATGCTTTGTCCAAAGAACAAAGTTGAATTTATGATAATGATACCGAAAAGTAGTTTTTTTTTCATTTGAAATAAGCTTTGTTTTATTCAACTATCAATTTTTTTGTCACTTCAAATGCATCTGAAATTATTTTAACGAAATACATTCCCGATGGAATTGTGCCAAAAATAATGTTTTCTGAAATGGCATTGGTTTCAAATACCTTTTCCCCCAACGTATTAAAGATTTGAATTTTATTAATTTGTAAAAGCGTCGAATCAAAATCTAGATTAAATTGATTCTTTGCAGGATTTGGAAAAATTGAAATTTTAGGATTCAATACTTCATTTTCATTTACAGATAAACTTGCTACTGTTTTTCTAACAATTACTTCGTTGTCTAAAATTACATTTTTGCTCCAGATGAACTGAGCATCATTGGCAACATCATCGAAAATATTGGTAAAATTAGTATAGGCAGGTTTATTATCTACCCCAATTGTTGCATTGGCAAAAGTAGTTGCGGCGGGCCAAGAAGCATCATCAAATGTGGCTTGTGTCCAATTTGTAGGCCTTGCCCAATGCAACCCATAATAAGAAGTTCCCGAATTTGAATCTGCAGTACTACAATTTGCCGAAAGGCGTGAAGTGCCACTTTCAGTAGGACACGATAAATTCATAATTGGAGCAGTATAAAATGTTTGTGCTTTCCAATCGTTTCCTGTTTTTGCAATAATGGTGTTGCTAGCATCTTTAAAAACGGCCACCATTCCCCCATCACCACAATGGTATGTGAATCCACCATTGGTTTCGCCACCAACACCCAAACGTTCTTCCCAATCCACTAAAAGCATCGAAATTGTAAACGGGCGATTGACTTTGAAACGGACAATATTAGAATTAAATTGCGTGAAAGGCACATTATCTTTTCCAACTGGGACACCGTTTATGTACATTTCAAAATAATTATCGGCAAAAATATAAGCGGTAATTACTTCGCCATTAGCATCAACAGTTACAATATCAGAACCATTCAAAGCCGCTAATGCTGCAGTAGAATTGGCATATAAATTTCCAGTACATTCATTGTATAAATTAGAAGCAAACGGAAACGTAGTGTTTGAATAATTGGTAACCGCAGGAACGGTCCAAACAGAATTATCGGAAGCTGTAATGGTTCCAACAGCTGCAATTCTTCCACCAGCGCAAGTATATAAATTTGCAGTAGTGGTAGTAGTTGCCAATCCCTGAGTGACTGAAGCAGTACCAAGGTATTGTGCAAAACCAGCTGTTGTAACGAGTAAAAAAAACACTAGTTTTTTCATAATTATTTGACGACTATTTTCTTACTTACAACTGAATTTGACAACTGAATTTTGATAAAATAAGTTCCTTTAGATAGATTTTTTACGTCTAAACTGCGAACAAACTTTAAAGTTTTAGAAACCAAACTCCCTTTCATATCATAAATAGAAATACTTTGAACATCAGCTTCTAATGCGCTATTTCCCATATTTATTTGTAAAATATCCGTTGCGGGATTTGGAGAAATAGTGATGTTTTTTTCAGTTGAAATAAAATTTTCAGCAGATAAATTTGGAACGGTACATTGTGCGGGGCCATTATAATTAGTACTTGTGGTTCCTGTTGGTGTTACATATTGGAAAGTGTATAATCCTGCAGTAGTTGCGGTATAATTGGTCGCATAACCCGAAACGCCATTTAAAGTGTATGCCGTATTATAACCATTATTGGCATTAGCAACACAAGAAGTTATTAATGCTCCTGCTAGTGGTGTCCAATTTTCATTTCGTACAGGGTTGCCTTGAGGTTGAGGAATAATTTGCAAATTGGCATCCTCGGTAACTACCCCAACCATATTTCCAATCATATAAGGAGCCGTTGCTGTTCCGTGATAGTGATAAACACCATTTGTACCATAATGTCCATGATTAGCGTCTAATATTGTCATAGCAGCCCCACTAGGCTCTAAATTTCCATAAACAGCATAACCGTCAAGCCCAAAAGCGATAGGAATTGTTGCTGAAGCTTGTCCCAAAGTTATCAAATGCAAAGGTGCGGTATGGTAATGATAATCATCACCTCTTCCACAATGTCCTCCGTAATTATCGAGTTGTCCGTCAAGGAAACTGTCAACACCAGTATTGGTATGGAAATTAAAAATTGGAACCCCATTGGCCGCAATTGCTATAGCCCCTTTCAAGAAATGAGAAGCCGAAACTGGAACAGGAGTAGTTGCTACAACTGGATTCAATGGTATTGACCAATGACTAGTGTTGATATAACATTTTGAAATTGGGACTTGTTGTTGCCAACCGTGATTAGAAATTCCAACCATCATTGTGTGATTCGGAATTCCTGTTGAATTTACATAGAAATAATTAGTATCATAAGTGGTACTAACTGTGGAAGAAAATTGTGCAAATGCAGATTGCAAAAAAGCCGGGTCTGTAATAGTTAGTGCTTTTTTTGTAAAACTGTACAACGACATTACTATTCCAAGAAACAAAACAGGAAATAAGTATTTTAATTTTTTTCTATCGGAAATGGAGTAAACATAAAAGCCAAAAGCAAGTAATAATAATAAGATTATCCAAAATCTGTAATCGAAAATACTTTGAAATCCGGCTTCTTTTTTTGGAGTAATAGTATTTAAATTTTTAACCCAAATTTCTTTATTAATTACAAATGCCTGATCTTTCTTTGATAAAGCAGTCAATGGAATTTTTGTTATTGTATTATTTGCATCTTCAATGAAGACCGTTCCATTTTTATACATCATAAAAGAACCATCAATACATTTATTGTCTTTTTGAATGGACCAATGCCGCAAGACAACTTTGTCGTAATTAATGGTATGTGAAAAAACAAAATTGCTTAGTAAGCAAATCAGCAATAAGGAAATTTTCTTCATAATTTTTTTATATTTAGACGTCTTTAAAATAATATTCTTGCACAATTTACAAATTTTATCAACATTAACGTTTTAAAATTAGCTTTCCGGATTTTATAGCGCCTGATTCGGTTGTTATTTTATAAAAATAAGTTCCATTAGCCACACTTGCTCCCGAATTATCCATGCCATCCCAAATAACCTGAAACTTACCTGAATTCATTGCATTTTCGTTCAATAGACTTTTAACGAGTTGCCCTAATTCGTTGTAAATCGAAACCGATACCTTTTCGGAAGCATTTAGTGAAAATTCAATGGTTGTTTCCTTAGAAAAAGGATTTGGGTATACAATTTCATCTTTATAATTACTATTCCAAATCATAGGCGAATTAGAGCCTAAAGTATAACAATTTGTTGTTCCGATGAAATAACTTGAGGAAACATCTTTGTTGTGACGTGTTGCATTTTCCGATGCGGGTAAATAGGTTCGAACATATTCTGTTAAAACTCCATTTGGACTAACAGTAACACGAATATGACCCGTATTCGGAAGAATTGTGCCTTCTAAATAGCCATATCCCGCAGCATAAGAAACGCCATTTGCCGTTGTACTCGAATGACTCGGTTGCGGTGTTTCTTGATAAACCAAGCAATCTTTTTCTTGTTTGCCAAAAAAGTGATCGTGCCCGTGAAAGAAAGTAGTAACTCTATTTTCGGTTAAAAGTTCTTTAATTGGCTTGTACCAACCTGGCCTATTAGTAGCAAAACCTGGAGTTCCATTAAGATTATTTCCACCCCATTCATATAAATTGGCAAATTCCACCCCACCACGTCCATCTGGGTCGCCACCAACAATTTGATGGGAGAAAATAAATTTAAATTTTGCCGTACTATTTTCTAAGGTTGTTCTTAACCAGTTGTATTGCCCTTGACCCAATGTCCATAGCCATCCAGTTGTAGCGTTTGGTTTTGTAGGAGTAAACCAATACGGGTCTATTACAACAAACAAGGCTTCACCCCATGTCCAAGAGTAATAACTTTCTCGTTGGCCTACAAAATTATAACTTGTAGCATCACCAGAATAAAATCCATCTGGCGCAGGATTCAAAAAGTATTTTTTTCTTTCATTGGTATCCCAAACAGCAATATTTTCAGAAGTTCCATTTAAGTTCCAACCCGATTCCCCCTCGTGATTTCCTAAAGCAATAAACAAGGGCACGGTGTGACAAATAGTCTCATATTTTGATCGTAATAGCTTGCAACGGTAAGGAATGGTATCGTGCGGAATAATATTTGGAGTAACATTTGTTCGTTTTAATTTATCGGTCATTAAAAAATCTCCTAAATCAATCATAAAATCAGGATTGTCTTCCAATTGATTTTGCAAACACCTTTCGTAAACGGGAATAGAACTTTGTTCGTCCATATGAGGATCGGCCTGAACTACAAATGTAAAGGTACTTCCGATGGGTCTCTGAGTTTGAAATGAATGTTCGGTTCTTGTTGTAAAAGTAGTAGCACCAACGCTCCGATAAAGCATTCTATAATAATATTTTGTGTTCGCAGAAAGTCCCGAAATGACAACTTCTGCAGGTTCATTTGCAATAAAACTTTGCCATGGCGTTTGGTTGGGATAATTTCCTGTAGCAGTACCATATTGAATAGAAATTTCACCAGCAGCATCAAAGAATGCCTGTACTGTTATACTATTATTAGTTGGACGACCCAAAATTTCCGCTTGCGTTATGTTTTGAGCATTAATCTTAAAAGCACTTAAAATTAAAATAAAAAAGATAGCGATTTGGTTTTTCATTTTATAAATAATTAATGTTTAATAATAATTTTCTTAGTGTAATTTTTAACCGAGTCGAACTTTAAGAAATAAATTCCATTAGGGATATTTGTAGTATTAATTTCATTAGAATCAAATTCTAAAACGGTTTGCCCCATTGTGTTTAATAGTTTACAATTGTGGGTTGAAGCGTCCTTAAATTGAATATTTAGCTTCGTGTTTGCTGGATTTGGGTATACTTTGATTATATCTTCGGGTTGGACATCATTGGCTCCTAAAGCACAACTTCCCACAGAATATGAAAAAGCAACTTCCCTATTTGTATGTCCTGCAGAGCCTGTAGTTCCTGGAATAAATGCTTTTACATAATCTACATTGACGCATGTTGGCGTGACATTAACACGAATGTGGCCTGTTCCATCCATAGCATTTCCATTTGGGTAGGCTGAAGCATTAGCGGTATAACCAATGGTATAGGTAATGTCGCTTGGCATAGGAACTTCTTGATATACAACAGTATTATTTGAATTTTGATAAGGAGTAGAAATCGTTGTG
>CALPQA020000098.1 GCA_943325595.2 Auritidibacter sp. Marseille-P8566 | reverse complement strand
GAAAAAGTCGCTATTTTAGCCAATACTTTTGCTTCTAATTCGGCATCCATTGGGAAAGCTGTAGTAACTTTTGCAACTTCAACTCCATTCATTACATCAAATAAATTGTTATATTCAACTGCTATTGCGGCTAAAATTTCAAATCTTTTATTTTCAAATAACAAATGAAAAAGACTTTTTGTTACGGGATTAACCGATGCAAAAACTTCTGAAACTACATTTTTTTTAATATCTGTAGTAATCAAAGGATTTTGAATAAAATGTGTCAATTCTAAATTTCCTGTAATTGTTGATGCAATCAAAGTCATGTCTGCTCCCACTTCAGAAGTAACTCCTTTGGAATCGGCTATTTCTAAAATGGCTTTGGCATAACGAATTGCGGCTCTAATTCCTGACATATTAGTTTAATTTAGCGTCACCTAACATTTTTTCAACCAATTTTACTTGGGCTTCTTTGTTAGACAGTTCGTCTTTTAATAATTTCTCAGCAATTTCTAATGACAACGTAGCAACTTGTGATTTCAATTCTGCCAATGCAGCATTTTTTTCACCTTCGATTGCTGCTTTCGCTTGCTCAATCATTTTTAAACCTTGTGCTTGTGCTTCATTTTTTGCATCAGCAACCATTTTTTCTTTCATTTCACGAGCATCTTTAAGCATATTGTCACGCTCTAGTCTTGCTTCTTGTAAAACACGTTGGTTGTCTGCTTGCAAATTTTGCATTTCTTTTCTTGCGTTTTCAGCAGATTGTAATGCGTTTTTGATTCCGTCTTCTCTTTCATTAACTGCGTCAAGAATTGGTTTCCAAGCGAATTTTTTTAATAAGAATATTAACCCAACAAATATTAGTACCTGCCAGATAAACAAACCAAACGAAAAATCATTTATTAACTTTTCCATTATATATAATTATAAATTATTATTCTTTTAAATTGCTGAAAATTGCAATTTGTAATGTTTTAATTTAAAAACAATAGTTACAACCAACCGTTGCAACTATTGCTTTTTTAGTCTTATTTCGCGAATAAAGCTGCGAAACCAATACCTTCAATAAGTGCAGCTGCGATAATCATAGCTGTTTGGATTTTTCCTGAAGCTTCTGGTTGACGTGCAATAGCGTCCATTGCTGAACCACCAATTTTACCAATACCTAAACCTGCTCCGATTACAATTAATCCTGCTCCAACAATTTCTGGAATTTGCATAATATATATATTAAAAATTAAACATTCTTTTTTAGGGTTTATTCGATGTTTTATTTATTCGGTTAAATGATTAAATAAAAAGCGATTAAACTTTTTAATGTGCCTCTTCATGGTGGTGCTCTTCATTACCTGCTCCAAAATACAATGATGTTAACATTGTAAAAATATAAGCCTGTAAGAAAGCTACCAAAATTTCTAAAATTGAAAGACTGAAAGCCAATACGAATGATAATGAACTACCAATCCAACTTTTAAAAATAAACATCAATCCAATAATACTCATAAGCACAACGTGACCTGCCATCATATTTGCATACAAACGAATCATCAACGAAAAGGGCTTAATGACTGTTCCTAACAATTCAATTACTGCCAAAACAGGTCTTAAAATTACAGGTACTCCAGGCATCCAAAGCATGTGTGACCAATAATTTTTATTTGCTGTAAAGGTTGTAATCAAATACGTTAACAATGCTAAAGATAGTGTAATTGTTATATTTCCCGTAACATTAAATCCAAGTGGTGTTAATCCTAATATATTAAGGAAGAAAATAAAGAAAAAGATCGTAAGCAAATAGCTCATGTATTTTTTATAATTTTTCTCACCAATGTTTGGAATTGCTATTTCGTCTCTTACGTACAAAACAAGTGGCTCAAAGAAACGTCCTGCTCCAGTTGCAATTGCATTATTTTTGGCATAAGATTTAGCCAAACCTGTAAATAAAACGAACATTAATAACGCCATGGCTAAAATACCAACAACGCTTTTTGTAATTGAAAAATCTAGCGGAGTAACATTTGTTGGGTGACCGTGCTCTTCGGTTAAAGTTCCTTTTGCATCCGTTTTGTATATTTTTTCGTGGTGCAATACATAATAGTTTCCATTACTTTCTGCTACTGCTTCTCCGTGATTGAATTTTGAAGACGAAAAAACTTGTAAACCGCCATCCCAAATAATAATTGGTAGTGAAAAACCATAATGTTCTCCTGTTTCTTCATTTGCAGAAAAAGTAAAATCGTGAGCATCTAATAAGTGATGGTTGATAAACTCTTTAATTTTAGATTTTACATCTGTTGGTTCTGAATGTGCTTCCCCTGCTACCTCAAGAGCTGCTTCTGTTTTTACTTTTGCTGTATCCTGAACAGAATTTGCAAAACTAATCAAAGGAAGACACACTACTAAAGTGGCTATTATAAATCTAAGTGGTTTGTTTGAAATCACCATAACAGTTAAATATCTTAATTTATTACGTTTCTGAAATTGGGTGCAAAGGTACATTATTTCTTAATAATTAAAGAATTTTAATAATTTTTTTTGGCGAAAAGTGTGATTCAAAACTCCTTTACTGATTATTATTTAAAATCCTAGCGGTTACAACCGTTTCTAATGCTAAAAATAAGGCAAAAATCACAAAAAAATTAATTTTCTCAATTCCGACATTTTGGTTTCCTGAATTTAAAATTGGGTTTAATAAGGCAAAAGAAATTCCCGTTTTTAAACATGTAATCAACATGAAGGTATTTCCAACATTGTCTTTACTTTTATTTTTTACGAAAAGTAAAATGGAGACAATGATTATGGAACTAAAAGAGAAAAATCCATAAATTGTTTCTAATGAAAAGTAGAAATTTTGATATTTTGGATTGTTTTCATTCCAATAAAAAAAGAGTTTATGCGCCATAAATAGAAGTAATGAAACTATTAGAACTTCATAAATAGGTTGGAATTTTTTTATTTTCATTTCAATTTGAAACTATTTATTAATGTCTTTCAATTGCCTATTGATATTGTAAAAAGCAATTGCAACGCCCACTAATACAAGTATTTTTACATAAATTTTATTAGGATTCGGGTATTTTTCGTCGAGCCAACTTCCTAAATAGGAAAATAAAAAAACGATAATTCCCATTTGAATTGGGATATTAATAAGCGCGAGCCACTTAATATTGTTTTGCTTCTTCGGGTCTTTGTTGGACGTCATTTGAAATTGGGGTTTTTGTGTTGGGTTTCATTACACAAGTTGCACTAAAATCGGCTCCTGGTTCAACGGATAATTTTCCGCAAATTACTTCCCCATGAATACTCGCTTTTGATTTTAAATTCAGCATTTCTGTCACTTGTATTTTTCCTTCAAACTTACCCTCGATATCAGCATTTTTACAAATAATATCTCCTTTTACGCTTCCTGCTGGCCCAATAACAATTTTGCCTTTTGACTGGAAATTGCCAATCAAGTGCCCGTCAAGCCTGAAATCGGCGGGCGAATTGATGTCACCATTTATTGTAGTTCCTTCAACAATTCGGTTTGTTTTACCTAAAAGATCGGTATATGATTTTGGACTTTTTTCAAACATTTTCATTATTTTTTTGGTTTAAGCATTTGGTCTTGCTCTAGACTTCCTTGACCAATAACTGATGCTGCATTTACCTCTTCTATTTGGTTAGGAGCTTGTGATGGGATTTTGTTTGTTGGCGGAACAATATCCGTTGGATTATCATCTGGTGCGTCCAAGTTATTTGGTGAGACTGCTTTTGCAGGAGCCGTTACTGGAACCACTTTTTCTGTTGCTGGAATTGGCGATGGCGCTACTGCAGGAGCAACTAAATACTGCTCTATATTCTTATTAATTTGGACCACTTTGTAATTGTAATTTGAAATCACAATAGCTGTTTGTGGAATTTTATATTCTTTATAATCGCTTAAAATTGTAGCAATTCCTTTGGCATACAATTCAGATGGAATGTTGTGAATTACAATGAAATTTTCATCCAAAGTATAAATATCATTAGAAAAAGTCAATTTATCAGTAGGTCTTGAAGCTATAAATTTATTGATTTTGTCTATCAGAATTTTGTTATTTTTATCATCATTGTACGCTACTTTATAGATAATTTTCCAACTTTTAGCTGCCTCTGCATAGAATTTAAATCCTTCTAATATTGGAGCATCGGTTTTAAGAAATGCTTCCGCTTGTTTGCCTTCTTCGGCGTTTGGATAATTTAAAGCCACAAAATTAAGTGCTTTTTTAAATTCAATAATTCCTTTTAATTTCCCTACAGTATTTGCTTTTAGCAACTCAAATTTTGAAACCAATTCTTCTCCAGTAAATTGATCAATTGCTTTTTCTAATTCTGTAATTACCGTTCTGTAGTCTCCCGATTCATAAAGTTTATAGAGTTTGTTGTAGGCTACATCTGGCGAGTCAATTCCTGCGATTTCAGGATTTGAGTTGCTTAAAATTTGTGCGTATCTTGAATTTGGAAATTCTTTGATTATTCTTTCCTTCATCGCTAGTGCTTTATCTCTGTTTATAATTTCGTGTATTTTATACAAATTATACATCGATGGAAGCACCAATCGTTCTTCTGGGTTGTTTTTTAAAAGTTGCTCTAATTTGTTGGCTGCTAATTGGTATTCTTTGAACTTGTCTTTGTAAATCGAACCCAATTGAAAGTAAGCAAAATTACGTTCTTTGGCAATGCTGTCAATTACTACTTGGTCTTTCGGAAGGTCTTTCAAATAGAAATCAGCGGTATATTTTTCTTCAATATTTGTGTCTTTCTCTTTGATTGTAGAACTTACACTGTCTTTTTTATTGGACGTATCCACAAGTTCTGTGCTTGTTTTATCGGTTGACAAACGCCAATTGTTTTTAAACGGTCGGTCGCCCCAGATTTTCTTGAATTGCAATTTCCCGTAGGCAACTGTTTTAGGATTGTAGAAATAGAAATCACTTTCTTTTCCGCCGTTACCAACTGGTTCCATAGCGCCCGGTGGCATCATTTCTGATTTTTGACCTGCACCTGTTGGTGGTTTTGAATCAATTCCTCCCAATCCAGAAGCATCTGTTTTACTGTCTGCTTTATTTTTTTCTTTGGCAGCTGCGGCGGCTAAATCTTTTTTGCGTTGCTCTTCCTTTTTTAGTTTGATGATGTACTTTTCATAATAGGCTATTTGGTATGATTTTGACAACCCTAATACGTTTAAAATACTGTCATTTCTGAAGGCAATTCCTTCATATTTAATTACATCAACTAAATTTTGTCTTTTTTTATTGATGAATTTATATTCTCTTGAGCGAACATTTAACTGCACCAAAGTACTGTCATAATATTTTCCTGCTGTTTGATAATCGGCAGCATTGAAATAAATAGTTGCCAGATTTCTATAATTGGAGGCTATCGTATAAGTGTCTAACGTTTTTTGTTTTAGGGATTTGTTGTATTCTATTTTGGCAGTTTCAAATTTTTTGTTTTTATCAAAATACAATGCCATTTGATGGTGAAGCACGTCAAGGAAAGGACGGTTTTCTCTGTCTTTCAATAACTTATTGAATTTTTTTGAAAAAGTGATTGAGTCCGAATTTTCAAATCCTGCAAGTTGAGCTTGTTTGGCTTGGGCATGAATTACATATTGTCTTGGCGATTTTCTTTTCATGTCAATAACCGATTGATAGGCCACAAAAGCGCTGTCTTTGTATCCCAAATCATCATAGAGTTGTGCCAAAATGAATCGGTATCTTGCTTTTTCCTCTTTTGATTTGGTGAATTGCGTTGCTATTTTCAATTTTGCAACCGCACTATCTTTTTGTCCTAAATTCAAAAATGCCTGTGAAATTGTGGCATTTGCATCCGCAAAAATTTGATTTTTTAGTTTAATATCTTTTAAGATTGCCTGCATGTTTTTGAGAGCCAAGGCATCATTTTCTAACCGCATGTTGGTTTTTTCTCTCCAAATTCTTGCTTCGTGAATTTTATCACTGTCAGGAGATTTGTATAAAATATAATTGAATGCTTCCAAAGCGGGGATAAAACGTTGATCGTAATATCTGGTTTTACCTAACAAAAGATAGGCTTCGTCCATTTGTGGGTTTTTTTCGGAACCGCCAATGTTCATAGAGTGTTTTTGAATGGCTTTTGTTGCTTTGGTTTCGGCGCGTTCAAAATTAGCATTTTTAGTTTCTCCGGGTTTCAATTCGTCTTTGTTGACTTGCATTCTTTCGATTGGCAAATTTTCCCAAAAATTATCTTTATAAGTTCCTTTAAGTTCAATTATCCCTTTGTCTAAGGCTATTTGACCATTATACAAAATATTGTCTTTTGTGCTTAGGGCATGCATATTTCTGGATACAAAGCTATTTCTTTTGGTAGAACAGGCTATCAAAAAAAGGAGGAATCCTAGGGTGAGCGAATATTTTAAGATGTTGTTTTTCAATGTAAAACGGTTTTATTCTTTAACTTATAAATACTAGTTTTAGTATATAACTCGTAAAAATACATTTCTTTTTGATACTATAAAAGGTTCCAACCGTTTTTTGGACAACAAATCGTTTTTATTGTAGGATTTGCGTGAGGGGGTGTAATGAAAAGCCCACAGCCTCGCTTTTTGGCGTGGCGAGGACTTGTAGTGGAAAACCCGACCGAGTTTACCTATAGCTTTCTACTTTGCAATACCGTTGTAAACGCGGGCACGCCCAAATAATACTCTGGATTTATACTGCGAAAAAGGCTTCTAATTCCTTTAAAGTTTCGGTTGAAGTTTGGATGTCTTTGACGATTTCGCCTTTGTTTAGGGCTACAATTCGGTCGCAAACTTCGACGGTGTGTACTAAATCGTGACTAGAAACCAAAACGGTTATGGCAGGATTTTCGGCCAATTCTTTGATGATTTTTTTGAG
>CALPQA020000097.1 GCA_943325595.2 Auritidibacter sp. Marseille-P8566 | reverse complement strand
TTTTAGTTTTTACTTTCTTCGTAACTCCGTGTATTGTCAAATCTCCTTCAACATCATAAGCCGTTTTTGTTGCCGTTACTTTTTTAGCATCAAATCCTGTAACTTTACCTTTGAAAGTTGAGTTTGGAAATTTAGAAGATTCCATATAATTTTCATTAAAATGTTCTTCCATTAAAGGTGATTTAAATCGAAAAGATTTAATAATTGCGCTTGTTGCAAATTGACCAGTAGCCTCGTCCAGTATTGCAGAAACAGTATTGCTTTTTCCAGCAATCTCGACTAAATTTGGCATTGAAGCATCAAATTTAATTTCCCCAGAACGGGTAAGCATTCTTTGCGCAAAAGTTACATTTGCCAAAAATAATGCCAACGAAAGAATTAAAACTTTTTTCATCTTTTTATTATTTAATTTTCAGGAAAATTATTATCCGCCCAATTGTTAATCATTGTAATAGTTGCTTGTGGCAAAGAACCTTCTTGAGGCATAATATTTCCACAAGAAGCATCTAATCTACACAATAAAGTACCATTTTGAGCCGCATCTTTAACGGCTGCATACGTTTCTAAATTTGGATATTGATTTCTTGATTGACCGTGGCAACTAGTGCATTTTGCAGACATTACAGGTGCAATGTGCGCAGTATAAGTTGGATTGGTAAC
This sequence comes from Auritidibacter sp. Marseille-P8566, assembly GCA_943325595.2. The sequence goes on along the minus strand of CALPQA020000097.1, from coordinate 6,241 downwards.
CACTGCCGAAATATCTTGTATGGTGGCTGATTCGCATGAAACAAGGAACAATCCACTAATTGCTAGTAATACTATATTTATTTTTTTCATCTTTTCTTTTATTAAAATACTCTGTACATATTAAATCCAAAATACAATTGTTTTGTACCATCCCATCTTCCTGTAGCATTTGTGAAAATCGCTGCATCATTCATAGGCTGACTGTTTGAGAAAACCAATTGGAACACATGACCTCCAGTTTCAATGTCTAATCCTACTGTAAGTGGATTGTGGTATGTAGAAACAAATTCTTCAGGTAGGTTTAATCGTGCTGCATATTCAAGATTTAAACTCAATCTTTTTGTCAACTTATATCTTGCACCTGTTCCTAATAAAATAGTCGATTTTTGATCTAAAATTCCATCGTATAAGTTTTTATGAACATATATTGGAGCAATTTCTAATGAAAACGAATCATTAAATTTTCTTGAAATTAATAATTGAGTGGTAAAAGCCAATCTGTGGTTGAATTTTAAACCAGGAGTTAAAACATCTTTTTTCAATTCGCTGTTAATATCCATAGTGTTATACCCAACAATTGTTACAGGAAAACCATCAACCAATTGGTTTGCTAATTTATATTTTGCAGCCAATTCATACGTTTTATGATAGGTTTGTCTTGTAGCTCCAAGAGACAACCAATTAGAAACTCCATAAATTCCACCAATTTTTGTTAAAGCATTATCCAATCCGAAAAAGTTATTGATTCCTTCTCCTAAATCACCAAATCGGTGAGAAACCAAGAAATACCACTCGCCTTTTGCCGGTAATTTAGTTGATTGCATGTTACAAATTTGAACGCCTTTGAATGCGGCCAATTCTACATTATCTTGTTTTGGAGCTCCAGCATCCAACTGATTCAATAAATCGTCTTGTGCAGTGGCGTATCCAACTACAAAAAAGACGAAAACAAGGGACAATAAATTCTTGATTTTCATTTTAAATTATTTTTTATTTATACTACACTGATCTAATTTTAATTCTCCCATTAAGTCATCAAAACCAACTAACCTTCCTTTTATAGTCACGTTTTGTTCGTTTTTAATAGTTGTATCTGGAGTTTTAAAATTACAAAGTATGGTATTGTCAATAGTAACAATACTGTCGGTAATTGCTGTTACAATCCCTGAAATAGCAATTGCTTTGTCAGAATATTTTTTCGTAGCAGCAGGAACATTCGCTGTAAATTCAGCAGTAATGTCTTTAGAGGTTACTGTAAATACAGCATCTTCGGTAGCCAAGTCTCTGGCTCCACCATGGAATACATAGTTGAAAACAAAAAAACCAACTAACAAAACTGCCAATAACAGTATCCCAATAATTTTTACTTTTTTACTCATTTAACTTCAATTTAAGTTAATCAAATTTAATGAATTAATGTTAAAGCATATACCTAAAAAACCTTAAGATTAACTTAAATAGAATTAGTCTTAGTTACCTTAAGATAGGTTTGACAAAAACATACAATAAAACAAAAAAAACCTCGCTTTGAAAAAATAGTTATTTGTTCAAATCGAGGTTTTTGAATTTAATAAAAAAAATGAAAATTTACTCCTTTACAATTTTACGTACTACTTTATCTGTATCATTTGCAATTTCTATAAAATAAACTCCTTTAGAAAATTTTGACAAATCAATTTGAATTGCCTCTAAATTTAATTCCGAATCAATAACCTTTAGCACCTTTGCATTGATATCAAATACAGTAACTTTAGAAATCGCAGTTTGATTATTTTTAGAAATTGTAACTATACCATTCGATGGATTTGGTGCAATCGAAATTTTATCTAAAGAAGCAAAATCTTCTATTCCAAGCGTAAAGCCTAACGCTGATGAACCTCTAGTATCATGTTGAGACATCGTTAGCCCTGATCCGTAGGCCCAAATCATATTTAAAGCATTGTCATTATATACAAATGTATAATCACCAGTACCACCCACAAAATTTCTAGTTAATACAAGTGTTCTAGTTACGCCTGAGACTGTGTTGCTTGAAATCGTCCATTCATTTGTTGCATCAGTAGTTGGAGTTGATTGACCCGTTATTTTTGAATCTACCAATGAAGAAGAATAATACAAACAATCTGTTCCGTTTGCCATAGTTGAAGAATTGAAACCAATTCCAAACCATCTGTCAGATGGACCTGTAAGTGTAAGTGTAACAGATGATGTTGTTGCATTCTTATCAATTTTTAACGTCATTAAACTATTTAAGTTTACAACACCAGTTGATTTTGTTTGCGCAATTGAAACATTAAGTCCAACTAAAAGGACAGTTGCTAAGTAAATTTTTCTCATAATTTGTTTTTTTTTGAATGGTTGATTTAAAAGTCTAGTAAAATTATTAATGATGTATTCTTATTGAATTTCGCATAATCTAATGCGGTTCTATTTTCTTTATCAGCAAGTTTTTTGTCTGCGCCCGCTTTAATTAGTAATTGAACTATTTCAGTACTATTATTGAAAGCAGCATAGATTAATGCTGTTTTCCCTTGTGTATCTGTTTGATCTAAGTCAGCTTTTTTCGCAATCAATTTCTCAATAATTACTTTATTTCCTGACATAATTGCAGCCATCAGCGCCGTTCCCATTCCAGAATTGTAATTGATGTTGGAAACTTTATCTGATAAGTACAATGCTACCGGTTCGTTATTCCTATAGCAAGACAAAATTAGCGGCGTCGCTTTACTGTCATTTATAGCATTAATAAGCTCCGGATTTTGTTTATAAATATCTTGCATTTCTATTAATGTCCCTTTGCGGGCAACATCAAAAACAGATTTGTCTTGCGCTTGCAAAGCACTACAAAAAAGCAAGAAAATGGCAAGTAGTAAAAAATTTTTCATTTATTATATTTACAAGTTCCAAAAATATAATATTATTTTAAGAATAAAAAATAATTACCTAACAATTAGACTATTAGTAACCCATAATCCTTCAAAGTCAACATCGACTTGGAAAACCAAAACAATTCAAAATCTTCAAATGTAGTTTCAAAATCCAATTTTATTTCTTGTAAAGTATAAATTTTAGTATTCGAAACTGTAATTTTATTAAGTAGTTCAACAAGCCAATCGCCTTGCTCTTTATTGGTTTGCACCGAGAAAGTTTCTTTTTTATCGTGGAATGTCAAGGTCATCATTTCCCAAGAACTTCCTTTTTTAGCTTTTGTGAAATACGAAACGGATGGAGTTCCGCCAAGCCAAACCACTTTTGAATTGGGCTTAAACGAAAAATCATTTTCCTCAGAAAGTGCATTGAATATAAAGTCTTCAGGGATTTTTGTTTTTGGAATTTTAAACTCAAACCAATCTTGCAATGGATAATCAAAACAAATTCCGTGCATGAAATTATATAGTGATTTCTTCAAACCAAAACTAAATTGCTCGTGGTCAATTCCTGTTGAATCAATGAAATTAATATCATTATTGGCAAATGTTCCAATTGCTTCGGTTTCTTTAACAACACCAAATTTTTCTGGGTACATTCCCACAGGACTGTGCGCCGTCATTGCAAATTGATGCCAAAAACCCGATTGCAAAATCCCAACTTCAAACAATTGACGTACCATTTCTAAACTATCAACAGTTTCTTGAACGGTTTGCGTTGGATAACCGTACATTAAATACGCGTGAACCATAACGCCCGCTTCGGTGAAATTACGAGTAACTTTTGCCACTTGTTCCACCGTTACACCTTTGTCAATTAATTTCAATAACCTGTCTGAAGCCACTTCCAATCCGCCTGAAACCGCAATACAACCAGACGCTTTTAATAACAAACACAACTCTTTCGTAAAGCTTTTTTCAAATCGGATATTCGTCCACCACGTTACAGAAATTTTCCTACGCAAGATTTCCAATGCCAAAGCGCGCATCAAAGCCGGTGGCGCAGCTTCATCTACAAAGTGAAATCCGTTTTGGCCTGTTTGCGCAATTAATTCTTCCATTCTATCGCACAATAAATTGGCAGCAACAGGCTCATATAATTTTATATAATCCAATGAAATATCACAGAACGTACATTTTCCCCAATAGCAACCGTGTGCCATGGTGAGTTTGTTCCAGCGTCCGTCGCTCCACATTCGGTGCATGGGATTCACAATTTCTATTACCGAAATGTATTTATCCAATAACAAATCTGAATAATCCGGGGTGCCAACATCTGCTTGTTTGTAATCGGATTTTGTGGAATTATTCTTGTAAACAACTTCGCCATTTTCTAAAAGAAACGTTCTTTTATATTCAGAATCCGTTCCCGAATTCAAATTTTCGATTAGTAATTTCAAAGGCAATTCGCCATCGTCAAGTGTTATATAATCGAAAAACTCAAAAACACGTTTGTCAGATAATGAACGTAATTCGGTATTTGGAAAACCGCCGCCCATTGCAATTTTAATGCTTGGATGATGTTCTTTGACCCATTGCGCGCATCGAAACGCTGCGTATAAATTTCCTGGAAAGGGAACAGAAATAAGAAATAACGCGGGTTGAATCGTTTCTATTTTGGATTTCAAAATCGATAGCAACACCTTGTCAATATAAGTAGTTTCTTGATTTAAAGCGTCGTACAGCTCATCGAAAGAATTTGCACTGCGCCCCAACCGTTCGGCATAGCGACTGAAACCAAAATTATCATCAATACATTCTACAATAAAATCTGAAATATCTTCTAGGTACAAAGTGGCAAGATGTTTTGCTTTGTCCTGCGTTCCCATCGTTCCAAAAGCCCAATCTAATTCTTCGAGTTGTGCAAATCGAGACGCTTCAGGCAAATAATCATCCTGGCATATTTGCAACGCTAATGTTGGATTTTTCCCTTGCAAAAAAGAAATTACAGCATCAATCGTTTTAATATATTCGTCTTGTAAAGCTACAATTCTTTGGGTATTGGGTGTTAGGTTTTGGGTATTAGTCTTCGGGTGGTTAAACAAATTTCTCAAGCCTTCTTTCGAAAACAATTCTAAAATCACTTCAATTCCCAAATCCGTTTGAACCGCAGGAACAGCAAGAGTATTCAAAAAACCTTTGATATAGGCAGAGGCTGGATACGGCGTATTCAGTTGCGTGAACGGGGGCGTGATAATAAAAACGTTGGTTTTCAAATGAAATTATTTTGCACAAAAATAACTGCAAAAAATAACTTAATTGCTTTTATGTCCAAAAACTATTGCTTTGTATTTTTCAACTTCCTGTAAATAAGGTACGAATACACCGTTGGCACAATCGAAATCACTAAGGTAATGCCTATAAAAAAGTAAAAATTGAGGTTTTCAGGAACAACTAAACTGCAAATCACAATTACGATTCCGCCGATAACCCACATTTTTCCCGCTAAAAGATGCGTTAATTTCCAAACTTCTTCGCTTTCTAATGTCCACGGTGTTTTGATGCCAATGAAATAATTTTGCTTAATCACCTTGAAATAATTCCCCAAAAACACAAATAATATTCCAAGCAAAATAACAATCATACTCGGATTTGACAACTTTTGATTGTTCGAAATATACATAATTACAAGTGCCAAAGCCGACATAAAAGTCACCAAAATAAACTTAAATTGATAGTATTTGCCACCCATGGCTTCGATGCGTTTTTTAGGATCTATTTTGGGTACAACCATCAGCAAAACATAGGTAAGAACAGGCAATAAAAAAGTCATTCCAATCAACGAATATTTACTTCCCCAATCATCAATTTTCCCATTTAAATTCCAATGCATCGGCACTTGTTCAGGAAGATTGTTCCAAATATAGGCCAAATAGATAAAAGGCAATAACACAATTCCAATGATTGGCAGTTCTTTTTTTAATGTTTCGTTCATCGTTTTTATTTTTTAAAAGTTAAAATCCACTGCAAAACGTCTTCCATAATCGTGGTATTTATGGAGTAAATTACGAATTGCCCTTTTTTCTCAGAAGCTATCAAATCGGCGCGCTTCAAAATGTCTAAGTGGTGCGAAATACTTGGTTTTGAAATATCAAAATACGCCGCAATATCGCCTGCGGTCAAATCTTTTTCCTTCAAAAGCTCCAAAATTTCCCTTCTTGTTACATCGTTCAACGCCTTGAAAATAGCATTCATATATTTTCATTTATATATTTAGACAAATATCTAAATACTTTCAGTAACCTCAAAATAAAATGGAATCTATTTTCAAAACTTCTTTTCATTTGGAGCGAATGGTCCTTTTGTGTTTGGAA
>CALPQA020000096.1 GCA_943325595.2 Auritidibacter sp. Marseille-P8566 | reverse complement strand
TTTCTTTAAGATTTACAGGGAATACAACAGGAATTAGAGTTGATGATATTAAGGTTTTTAATTTCAACCCATCATGTACATTAGTATTAGGAGCACCAGTAGGTGTTTGTAATGCCGTAACATCTGGAATAGACACGTATACAACTACTATTCCTTACACAGGTGGAGGTTCTGGAACTTACACAATTACACCTTCTTCAGGAACTGTAGGCGGAGATAATCCAGCTACAGTAGCAGCTGGAAATATAATTGTATCTGGAATTTCAGAAGGAACGAATCTTACAATGTCAATTGTGAGTGGCTCATGTACCTACTCTACATTATTATCGGCTCCAGAGTGTAAGGTAATTAATACATTGCCGTATTCTGAGACTTTTCCTTATGCTGTAAGCTCTTCATTGGGTCTTCAACAAAAGTGGACGAATGTTAACTCTGGTGACGACATCGTTAGTGTTACTAATAGTTTAACCTATACTGGGGTAACAACAGCTGGTAATTCGGTGATGTTTTCAGGAGCAGGAATTGAATGTTTTACTCCATTTACAACTACTACCACAGGAACAGTTTACGCCTCATTCCTTGTAAATGTTAGTGACTTATCAAATGTAACAACTGATTTAACTGCTACCTATTTTGCAGGAATTACAGATAATTTAAAAGGATACAATGCACGATTTTTTGTAAAGAAGAATGGAACGCAATACCAATTAGGATTTGATACTGCTTCAACAACGACTAATTATGAAACTACTCTAAGAAATGTTGGGACTGTTGTTTACATAGTTATTGGTTATGATTATGCTACAAATGCATTAAATGCTTGGATAAATCCAGTAAATGGTTCAGCTCCAACGTTTGGAATCAATCCAACTACTCCATTTGTTAATTTAGGAGGTTTTATCTTGAGACAAGATGCAGCGGCTACTACACCAACTATTATTTTTGACGAATTAAAAATAGGAACTTCATTAACAGATTTAGGTATAACTTTAGCAACTAAACAAAACAACGAAATCGCTGGTTTGAAAGTTTACCCTAACCCAGTATCTAACGGAGTTTTACATATTGAATCTAACTTGAATACAGAAAGAACTATTTCTTTATTTGATGTTTTAGGAAAACAAGTGATTTCTACTACAACTTCAAATACTGCTATAAACATTGCTACTTTAAAAAGCGGCGTTTATATTGTAAAAATAAATGAAGCTGGAAAAACGGCTACTAGAAAATTAGTGGTTGAATAAATTATAATATCTTCCAAATCACAAAAACCTGTTCTTATCGGAACAGGTTTTTTTATGCAAAAAACTGAACATCAAATAATTGCATAGATAAAACTTTCACTTTATATTAAGATAATTAAAAAGCAGATACTCATTTTATTTCGTAACTTTACTAAACCCAAATAGTTATATAATTTAAAAAAACTAGAAATTATGATAAATGTTTGTATTGCAGATAACTTTCCGGTAGTTCATTTTGGGATTAAATCGTATTTTAAAGAGCATTCTGAAATTAGTATAGTTTCAAATATCGGGAACTTCTCGATGATTCAAGATGCGCTAAAAACCAAAAAAATAGACATCTTAATTTTAGACTTAGAGCTAAACGGTCTTTCCAGTATTTTTGATATAAAAGCCATATTGAAGAATAATCCAAATACAAAGGTGATTGTTTTTTCAGGACTTTCTGAGCAGATTTACGCTCCAAATGCTATAAAATCTGGAGTTTCTGCTTATGTCCATAAAACAGAAAAACTAGAAACCCTTGGTAACGTAATCGTAAAAGTAAGTAGGGGTGATGTTGTTTTAAGCGACTCTGTGAAGAAAAACCTAGCACTAATAGGGAAACAGAATAAAAGCGAGCGTTTGTATCGCAAACTTTCTAATAGAGAAATTGAGGTATTGCGCTATTTGAGTGACGGAAAAAAAAACAACGAAATTTCCAAAATCCTTAATCTTAATGAAAAAACCATTAGTACCTATAAACTTCGATTGCTGACAAAACTCAATGTTACTAATTTAGTAGATCTAGTTAATAAAGCAAAAAAACTAGAAATTGTTTAGCTGTAGCGCGACATAACCCTTCCTAATTTTGTCGAAAAGGAATTGATTAGTTTGTAATAATCCATAGCCAAAGAAAGCGAGTCGGAATTGTCTACTTCTGGCTCAGGCGTAATCGAGTTTTTTAATTCTTCGATAATTTTGTCAACTAAATACCAACGTAAAGTTAGAATTGTCTCAGAAACATACTGGCTTATCGTTTCATTTTTTTGTTTAACAAATATGTTTTGACCACCCCAATCGTGCAAAGCTAATTTTTCATCTTCCATTAAAATATCAGTAACCTCTTGCGCAAATTCTTGTGGCAATTGCATCAAATAATGCTCGACATTGAAACTTTCGTTTTGGTTAAAAAAGTCAACTAAATTAGTATAAATTCCTTTAAATAAATCATTAGCAAGTTCAACCTCGTCTTCTTGCAAACTTAAATATACCCTTTGATAAACGAAATATTCTTTTTTCTCAATGCTGTTTTCTAATTCTCCATCGGCATTGGTTTTCAAAAGTACATCTTCAAATTCTTCTTTTATGTTTCCGTATAAAAGTAAAATCTCAATGATTTTTCGTTCTAATTGGTATAATACATTTACTTTTTCGACCGTAAATGAAACATCATTTTTTACAATCTCAAATGCTTTTTGTTCTTGTTTTACTTTTTTTCCAACTTCGGAAAGGTCTTTTTTCACCAATTGAGCTAAGGTGCTCAACAATACCTGTTCAGAGATATCCATTATTCGAGAACACTCTTGAATGTAGATTTCCCTTTGTATTCGGTCTGGTATTTTAGAAATACTAGAAACCATATCGCGAATTAATTCGGCTTTTTTGATAGGGTCATTCTTCGCATCTTTCATCAAAAGAGACGCTTTGAATTGAATAAAATCTTTAGAATTTTCTTCTAAATATAAAACTAAATCTTCATAAGGTGTTTTTCGAGCAAAACTATCGGGATCTTCACCGTCTGGAAAAGTACAAACACGAACATTCATTCCTTCTTCCAAAATTAAATCTATTCCACGTATTGAAGCTCGAAGTCCGGCTGCATCACCATCAAAAAGTACAGTTATATTTTTTGTTAATCTATTGATTAATCGAATTTGGTCAGGAGTCAAAGCCGTTCCTGAAGACGAAACCACATTTTCAATTCCCGATTGATTGAACTGAATCACATCGGTGTAACCTTCAACCAAAAAACAATTGTTTTGTTTGGCAATGGCTTGCTTGGCTTGAAAAATTCCGTATAAAACTTTACTTTTATGGTAAATATCACTTTCTGGAGAATTCAGGTATTTGGCCGCTTTTTTATCATTGGTTAAAATTCTTCCACCGAAACCCAAAATTCTTCCCGACATGCTCTGAATTGGAAACATTACACGTCCTTTGAATCTATCAAAAGGGCGGTCGTCTCTTGGAATTGTCAACCCCGTACTTTCCAAAAATTCTAGTTTATATCCTTTGCCTAAGGCTTCTTTTGTAAATGCATCCCAGGCTTCGGGAGAATACCCTAATGCAAATTTTTTGATAGTATCATTGGTAAACCCACGCTCTTTAAAGTATGAAAAACCAATAGCTTTGCCTTCTTCAGAATTTAAAAGAGTGTCGTGAAAGTAGTTTTTTGCAAACTCAGAAACCAAGTACATACTTTCGCGAACATCGGTATTCGCTTTTTCTTCATCAGTTTGTATCGTTTCTTCGATTTCAATATTGTACTTTTTGGCCAAATACCGAATGGCTTCAGGATATGTAAAATGTTCGTGTTCCATCAAAAAAGCGACAGAATTTCCGCCTTTTCCCGAGCTAAAATCTTTCCAAATTTGCTTCACTGGCGACACCATAAATGAAGGCGAACGCTCATCTGAAAACGGACTTAAACCTTTAAAATTACTTCCCGCCCTTTTGAGTTGAACAAAATCGCCAATGACCTCCTCTACTCGAGCAGTTTCGAAAACGGTATCTATGGTTGCTTTTGAAATCAATTTTTTAAGGGGTTCAAAGGTTAAAGTTCAAAGTTACAAAGTTTTTAAGTAATTTAAATATATTACTTTTTTCTTTCAATGACATAATTCACCATCATTATCAAAGAATCTTTGTATTCTGATTTTGGGTAATTTTCTAAAAGCTGAAGCGCCTCTTTTTGAAATTCGACCATTTTATGTTCGGCATACGAAAGACCATTGTTATTTTTTACGAAATCAATTACTTCTTTAACGCGCTTTTTATCTTTATTGTGATTTTTAATCGAATTGATGAGCCAACTTTTTTCTTTTGAAGTACAAGTATTGAGTACATAAATTAGTGGCAATGTCATTTTTTGCTCTTTAATATCAATTCCAGTAGGTTTTCCGATTGCTTCTTCAGAATAATCAAATAAGTCATCTTTGATTTGGAATGCCATTCCGATGAGTTCTCCAAATTTTCTCATATTCTCCACTTGCACTTCATCATCAATTACCGATTTTGCACCAAGCGCGCAACAAGCAGCTATTAAAGTAGCCGTTTTCTTTTGGATAATTTCATAATAAACGTCCTCGGTAATGTCTAATCTACGGGCTTTTTCAATTTGAAGTAATTCCCCCTCACTCATTTCTCGGACAGCAACCGAAATGATTTTCAATAAATCGAAATCGCCATTATCAATAGAAAGCAATAATCCTTTTGAAAGCAAATAATCGCCTACTAAAACCGCAATTTTATTTTTCCAAAGTGCATTAATAGAGAAAAAACCTCTTCGCTGGTTGCTGTCGTCTACCACATCATCATGAACTAATGTTGCCGTATGAATCAATTCGATTACCGAAGCACCTCGAAAGGTTCGTTCGTTTACTGTTCCTTTGGAAAGAATTTTGGCAGAAAGAAACACAAACATTGGTCGCATTTGTTTTCCCTTTCTATTTACGATATAATAGGTAATTCTGTTGAGGAGCGCCACTTTGGAAATCATGGCTTCGCGGAACTTTATTTCAAAAAGTTCCATCTCTTGAAGGATTGGCTGTTTTATTTGAGAAATTACATTCATTGTGTCACCAAAGGTAAGGTTTTGAAACTGTTTCAGAAAATATTTTTTTATTCCAATTAAACCTTTTATATTTGACTCAGTCTTATCACTAAACCTTAACTAATCAACTCATTATGAAAACAAATTCTTTATTAAAAATAGTTGCTTTATTCGCTGTAATTTTGCTTTCTAGTTGTTCAAAAGATGCTTTGTTACCAGATACTTTTACTTCGTCTGATGTTGAGCTTAATGCAAAAATGGACCAAATTACAAATGATGTTTCTGATATTATTGATGACCAATATGCAGAACAAAACCCAATGGGTAAAAATAGTATCGAAATTCCTTCAACTTTACCTCCATGTGTAAATGTAACTACTACGTTAACAACTACTACATGGACAAAAACCATAGATTTCGGAACAAGTGGATGTGCAGTAATGCCTAACGGTGCGATTTTAAGAGGTATAATTACAATTAGTGGAAGTTTGAATTATACACAACCAAACTATGTAATCACTTATACTTTTGTGAATTTCTATCACAATGAAGTCCTAGTCCAAGGAAACAGAACGGTTACCAGGTCATTCCAAAGCACACCTTATCAAACAATTATTCATCCTGTAAACGTTATGGACATGAACATGACATTTACCGTTCTTGGTGATGTTTATACTAGAGTTGGAACTAGAACTAGAGAATGTGTAGAAGGATTTGACACTCGTTTAAATTGGGCTGACAATGTGTATGTTGTAACAGGATCTTGGACAACTACTTTTCCAAATGGAAATGTACAAAGTAATGCGATTTCAACTACTTCACCATTAAGAATCAGAATGAACTGTGACTACAGAATTGTGAAAGGAACAGTGACTATAACAAGGCCAAATCATACTGCTATTTTAGATTATGGAACAGGAACTTGCGATAATATTGCAACTGTCGCTATAGATGGTGGAGCGGCAATTCCATTTACATTTGGAAATTAATAAAAGGTAGATTTTAATTCGAGAAAAACGTTCAGGATTTATTCTGGACGTTTTTTTTATGCTTCTTTATTGGCTAATTGTCCGCAAGCGGCATCAATATCTTTACCACGACTTCTTCGTACTTTAGCCACAATATCATTTGCCGCCAAAGCTTTAATGTATGCATTTATAGCTTCCTCCGAAGCTTGTTGGAATTCCCCATCGTCAATCGGATTGTATTCAATCAAATTCACTTTACAAGGAACGTACTTACAGAATTTCACAAGTGCATCGATTGACGCTTTATCATCGTTAATTCCTTTCCAAACTACATATTCATAGGTGATTTTACTTTTGGTTTTATGGTACCAATATTCTAAAGATTCCTTTAAATCTGCTAAAGGGAAATTAGCTGAAAAAGGCATGATACGGGAACGTATTTCATCAATTGCAGAATGTAAAGAAACTGCCAATTTGAATTTCACTTCATCATCCGCTAATTTTTTTATCATTTTGGGAACCCCAGAAGTTGAAACCGTAATTCTTTTTGGAGACATGCCTAAACCTTCGTTTGAAGTAATCATTGCAATTGCTTTCAAAACGTTATTGTAGTTCATTAATGGCTCGCCCATTCCCATAAAGACTATGTTTGATAACGGGTGATTATAATACAAACGACTTTCTTTGTCTATAGCGATTACTTGGTCATAAATTTCTCCGGGCTCCAAATTTCGCATTCTTTTTAATCGTGCTGTAGCACAAAAATTACAATCCAAACTACAACCCACCTGACTAGAAACACAGGCCGTGGTTCTAGTTGCAGTAGGAATCAAAACGCTCTCTACAATCAATCCGTCGTGCAATCGTACGGCATTTTTTACCGTTCCGTCTTC
>CALPQA020000095.1 GCA_943325595.2 Auritidibacter sp. Marseille-P8566 | reverse complement strand
TTCTAAACAAGAAACACTGCTTTCTGGTACACCATCGTATTTTATTTTGTTAATCATTTCAGGGTTTAAAGTACCTTCAAAAGATTGACTATAAACAGAGGTAATAATTTTTGTTTCTGAAAATAAGGCTTCATCTTTGTAATAATGTTTCAAATAAATTGGCAACATTGCAGCCATCCATCCGTGAACATGAATAATATCGGGAACCCAATTTAGTTTTTTTACAGTTTCTACAACTCCTTTTGCAAAGAAAATAGCGCGTTCGTCATTATCTGGGAATAAAACGCCTTCTTCATCTGTAAAAGTCGCTTTCCTTTTAAAATATTCATCATTATCAATAAAATAAACCTGAATTCTTTCTTTTGGTATAGAAGCAACCTTAATAATTAAGGGCATATCCAAATCATTTACAACCAAATTCATCCCCGACAAACGAATTACTTCATGCAATTGATGTCTTCTCTCATTGATATTACCATAGCGAGGCATAAAAATTCTAATTTGTCCACCTTGATCATTTACCATCTTTGGTACATCATACGACATTAGAGAAACCTCGTTTTCAGCTAAGTAGGGCACTACCTCAGATGATACATACAATATCCTCTTATCTTCCATATTAAAATTTAGTATTACGTATTGTCAATAAAAAACATGCAAATTTACAAAAATTTATGCAGTTATTAACTAAAATGTTAAGTTTGCAAAATATTTCAATAAAACGGACATGCTCATTTTCAATCGACAAGTAGCTTTAAAAGAGCATTTAGCGCCATTTACTTCCGCAAAAGTTACTATTGGTTTTGTACCCACAATGGGGGCATTACACCAAGGGCACCTCTCTTTAATCAAAGAATCCTTGAGCAATAATGATATTACTGTAGTTAGTATTTTTGTAAATCCAACGCAATTTGATAATCCTGAAGATTTAGAAAAATATCCAAGAACTTTAGAAATTGATGTCGAAAAATTGAAATCCATAAGCGATAAAATAATTGTTTTTGCTCCCAATGTAGATGATATTTATGAAGGAAAAACGGTTTCAAAATCATTTAATTTTGATGGATTAGAAAACCAAATGGAAGGAAAATTTCGACCAGGTCATTTTGATGGCGTTGGAACGATTGTAAAAAGGCTATTCGAAATTGTAACACCTACAAACGCCTATTTTGGTGAGAAAGATTTTCAGCAGTTGCAAATCATAAAAAAACTAGTAGAAAAAGAAAACCTTCCTATTAATATAGTTACTTGCTCTGTTTTTAGAGAACAAAACGGACTTGCAATGAGTTCTCGTAACGAGCGATTAACACCTATCGAAAGAGAAAATGCAACCATTATTTATAGAACATTATTAGAAGCAAAAACAAAATTCAAGTCTGATTCTATTGTGGAAATTAAAAATTGGGTGGCAAATGTTTTTGAAAACCAGCACGATTTTAAATTAGATTATTTTGAAATTGCCGATGAAAAAACTTTAATACCTTGTGAAGAAAAAACTGCTTCAAATAAATATAGAGCTTTTATTGCAGTTTTTGTCAACAAAATTAGATTGATAGACACTATTTCATTAAATTAATTATCTTTGCAAAATGCAAATTCAAGTAGTAAAATCTAAAATACACCGCGTTAAAGTAACCGGAGCCGATTTAAATTATATCGGTAGTATCACTATTGACGAGGCTTTAATGGAAGCTTCCAATATTATTGAAGGCGAAAAAGTTTCAATTGTAAATATCAATAACGGTGAACGTTTAGAAACTTACGCTATAAAAGGAAATAGAAATAGCGGTGAAATTACACTCAACGGCCCTGCAGCTCGAAAAGTTCAAAAAGGAGATATTATTATTATTATTTCTTATGGAATTTTAGACTTTGAAGAAGCCAAATCGTTCAAACCATCCTTGGTTTTCCCTAATGAAAACGACAATTCGCTTACTTAATTTTGAAACGGCAAATTAGCAAATGGCTGTCTATTTTACTCCCGCTTTTTTTGGGAGTTTTCTTAATTGTTTATTCCTACAATAAATTCTCTGAAGACGAAATTTTAGAAATAAAAAGCCATTTTGAAACCGCCAATTACAATTACATTTATATTGCTGTTTTTATCGCCTTTTTAGGAAGTGCTTCCCGAGCGTATCGTTGGAAATATGTATTGGATCAAATGGGTTATAAAACCACTTTTGCTAATAATTTCATGGCAGTTTCCATCGGATATTTAATGAACATGACCATCCCAAGATCGGGTGAAATATCAAGAGCTTTAGTTTTAAAAAAATACAATAACGTTCCTTTTGACAAAGGTTTTGGCTCAATAATAGCAGAAAGAATTATTGATATGATTATCCTATTAGGGTTTATTATCGTTGCTTTTTTTGTTCAATTTGACATTGTTAAAACGTTTATCTTGGACAAAATGCCAATGCAAAAAATAATTCTACTTTTAATTTTTGGATTGCTACTTTTCATTACTTTTATTCTGCTTTATCTTTATTCTAAAGCAAAATTCATTCTCAAATTTAAATTAAAAATAGCGGGACTAAAAGAAGGGCTTCTAAGTATCGTTCACATGAAAAGAAAATGGTCTTATTTAGCCCACACCATTTTCATTTGGTTTTCCTATATTTTTATGTTTTACATCGGAATATTCGTAATCCCAGAAACAATTTCGATGACATTTGGTGCTGTTTTAACTTCATTCGTGGTAGGAAGTATCGCCATTGCTTTCACAAATAGTGGTTTTGGCTCGTATCCTTTCTTAATTGCCAAAATCTTACTTTTTTATAATATTTCTGAAACTGCAGGAAACGCTTTTGGTTGGATTATTTGGACTTCTCAAATGCTCTTATTGGTTTTTTTAGGCGCAATCTCATTTTTACTTTTACCAATTCTCAATAGAAGCAAATAAATTATTATATTGCTACTACTTTTCAAGGACTATAAATTATTGATAAAACCATGTGAACAATGAGACGATTGCTATTACTATTACTTTTTCTACTTTCTTTTTCTGCCTTTTCTCAAAAAATTACAGACACACTTGTTTCTCAAAAACTTAAGGAAGATCGAGAATTTACCGTTTCGCTACCAGAATCATACTCCAAAAATAAGACCAAAACATATCCAGTTCTTGTTTTACTCGACGGCGATTATCTTTTAGATCCGTTTCAAGGGGCTTTAAGTTATGCCTCTTATTGGGGCGATTTACCAGAAGTTATAATCGTTGGGGTTTCCCAAAATAAAAAAGATGAACGTTATTCCGATTGTACTTTTGATCCAGAAACCGGTTTGCCAGAAGGAAAAGGCGAACAATTTTTTGAATTCATCGGACAAGAATTGATGCCATATATTGAAAAAACATACCGGACGTCACCCTTCAAAATGATTGCAGGTCACGACGTAACGGCTGGATTTTTAAATTTTTATTTATACAAAGACCAACCGTTATTCAATGTCTACATTTCGCTAAGTCCTGAATTTCCGATTAATATGGAACAAATAATTCCCGAACGTTTGGCCGCTTTAAACCAACCCCTTTTTTATTACCAAGCTTCCGCAGATGGCGATACCAAAGAGATGCAATTGCGAATAAAACAATTGGACAGCGCTGCAGTAATTCTAAAAAAACCAAATTTAAATTACCATTTTGATGAGTTTAAAGGAGCTTCACATTACTCATTGGTTTTGCATGCAATTCCAAGTGCGTTATACTATTTTTTTGCAGGCTACCAACCCATTTCTGTAATCGAATTCAACGAAAAAATAGCGATTTTGCCTTCAGGTTATGTTGAATATCTTGCTAAAAAATACGAAACAATCGAAAAATCGTTTTCTATGAAAATGACCATCAGAATCAATGATTTCAAGGCAATTGAAGCGGCAATTCTAAAGAATAAAGCCTACAACGAATTGGACGCTTTGTCAGAATTAGCA
The DNA here is from genome assembly GCA_943325595.2 of Auritidibacter sp. Marseille-P8566. Next base: position 3,005 of record CALPQA020000095.1, on the reverse strand, counting down.
ACGAAAAATTATCCAAAAAGTATGCTCGCCGATTATGAATTGGGTTTAATGTTTGAAAAAAAGGAAGATCCTAAAAGAGCTATTAAATATTACCAATCGGCCTATCAAAAAGAAGAAATTGGGAATTTGACTAAAGACATGATGCTTGATAAAGTCCAAAATTTAAAGAAAGGAATTCCTAAAAATGGAAAACCAGTCAAAACCGAAGCTGAACCTCAAGAACAAACAACCGAACAGCCGACAGAACCCGTTCAAGAAGAAAAAAAACCATAATATGGCCAAAGTAAAAACCTCCTTTTTTTGTCAAAGTTGTGGCACGCAATATTCAAAGTGGCAAGGGCAATGCAATGCCTGCAAGGAATGGAATACTATTGTAGAAGAAATTATCCAAAAGGAAGAAAAAGTATCTTGGAAACCCACAACTTCAGAAGTTAAAAAAGTCTCCAAACCTCTAAAAATTAAGGAAATTGATTCTACTCTCGAAATCCGAATGGATACGTGTGACGGCGAATTAAACCGAGTACTTGGTGGCGGAATTGTTCCTGGTTCTCTAATCCTTTTAGGTGGCGAACCTGGAATTGGGAAAAGTACTTTGCTACTTCAAATTTCATTGAAATTACCTTACAAAACTTTATACGTTTCGGGGGAAGAAAGTCAGAAGCAAATAAAAATGCGCGCCGAAAGAATCACCCCCAACGGCGACAATTGTTACATTCTAACGGAAACCAAAACGCAGAATATTTTTCGTCAAATTGAGGAAATCCAACCCGAAATCGTAATTATCGATTCCATTCAAACCTTACATACCGATTATATAGAATCTGCAGCGGGAAGTATTTCTCAAATACGAGAAACTACTGCCGAACTTATAAAATTTGCCAAAGAAACCAATGTCCCCGTAATTTTAATTGGACACATTACCAAAGACGGAAATATCGCAGGGCCCAAAATTTTGGAACACATGGTAGATACTGTTTTGCAATTTGAAGGCGACAGAAATCACGTGTATCGAATTTTGCGTTCTCTAAAAAACCGATTTGGTTCTACCGCTGAAATCGGAATTTATGAAATGCAAGGCACCGGATTGCGCGAAGTTGCCAACCCCTCTGAAATATTGATTTCTCATAACGATGCCACACTTTCTGGAACTGCAATTGCTTCTACTTTGGAAGGCATGCGACCGTTGATGATCGAAATTCAAGCACTTGTAAGTAGCGCCGTTTATGGAACGCCACAAAGAAGCACAACGGGTTACAATGCCAAAAGGCTGAACATGATTTTGGCAGTTCTTGAAAAACGAGCCGGATTTCATTTGGGTTCCAAAGACGTTTTTCTCAATGTAACTGGTGGACTTTCTGTTGATGATCCCGCAATAGATTTGGCAGTTGTTGCCGCTATTTTATCTTCAAATGAAGACATCGCCATTGGAAAAGATTTCTGTTTTGCGGGCGAAGTAGGACTTTCAGGAGAAATACGCCCAGTGAATAGAATCGAGCAGCGCATTCAAGAAGCCGAAAAATTAGGTTTCTCAACTATATTTGTATCAAAATACAATAAAATTGCCATGAAAAATACCTTCATCAACATCAGAATGGTGGCGAAAATTGAAGATATTGTAAGCGAATTATTCGGATAAACCAATGCGAACCAAAAAACAAAAAGCCCTACTTTTTTTAAAATTCTTTGCCGCTTTTCTTGCGCTAAGTATTGTTTTGCTCTTTGTTTTTCGGGAAGCGCTTTTGCAAAAGGCAATTACAAAAATCGAAAACAAGTTAGCAACAGAATACCAAACCAAATTAACCATCGAAAAAGCACAATTTGACGGCCTCTCAGGAATCGAATTGCAAAAGATAAATCTGGTTCCCAATCAAGCAGACACGCTTTTATCGGTAGAAAAAATCAAAACCAAAATCAATCTTCTAAAACTGATTATTGGAACCGTGCAATTGGAAGGATTGGAAATGAACAATGGTTTTGTGCAATTGGTAAAAAATAAAAACGGACACAATTTTGACGCTTTCATAAAACACAATAAATCTGAAACTACGACTTCGGAAAATCGTAATTATGCCAAAACCGCCTATCGTTTACTTTCAAAAATTTTGAATTTGGTTCCCACCGAAATGCATCTTGAAAATTTGTCTTTCCGAATGGACGACATGGGACGAAAAGTGACTTTAGACTTAAAACAATTGCAACTAAAAGACGAAGTTTTAGCCACCGCGATCAACGTAAGTACGACTACTTTTAATCAGAAATGGTTCATCAAAGGATTTGCCAATCCAAGAGATAAAACTGCCGATTTGAAGTTCTTCAACGGCGATAGTTCCAAAATAAAAGTGCCTTATATCGATGAACGTTTTGGACTTTTTTCCAGTTTTGATAGTATCCATCTAAACATTGCAAAAATCGAAATGGAAAGCGGCGAATTACACATCGACGGGTTTACTTCCATTGTGAATTTAACGGTCAATCATCCAAAAATCGCCACAAAAGATGTTGTTGTAAAACAAGCGCGTTTCGACTACCATTTGCTTTTTGGCGAACATTTTATGGCAATTGACAGCAGTTCAACCATGCAAATGAACAACGTCAAAATCCATCCTTTCGCAGAATATAGCACCGAAGAAGACACCGTTTATAAACTCCGAATTGCTATTCCAAAAATGAAAGCGCAGCAATTCATCACGTCATTGCCACAAGGATTATTCTCGCATTTTGAAGGCATGGAAACCGAAGGAAATTTCGATTATAAATTGGATTACAAATTCGTAAAAAACAAACCCAACCAGCTGGTTTTTGAAAGCAAATTGACCAAAGAAAATCTGAAAATTATCAAATACGGTGAGGCCAATTTATCAAAATTGAATTCCGAATTTACCTACCGTGCCATAGACAAAGGAGTTTTGCAACGCCCAATTGTTGTGGGAAGTTCCAACCCCAATTTTACGCCTTTAAATCAAATTTCACCCTATTTACAAAAGTGTGTTCTAACTTCCGAAGAT
>CALPQA020000094.1 GCA_943325595.2 Auritidibacter sp. Marseille-P8566 | reverse complement strand
ATGACACGTTTTACGGGTCTTGCGCCAAATTGTGGGTCGTAACCTTTCTCGGCAAGATAGTTAATTGCTTCAGGAGTTGCGTCCAAAGTGATTTGTTGTTTGGCTAGCATTTTGGTAACTGATTTCAGTTGTAAGCCCACAATTTCTTTGATGTTTTCATTTGTAAGAGGCGTGAACATTACAATCTCGTCAATACGATTGATGAATTCTGGTCGTACTGTTTGTTTCAATAAATTCAGAACTTCCATTTTTGCAACTTCTGTCGCAGCCTCAATTCCACCTTTCAGATTCTCAAATTTTTCTTGAATAATTTCACTTCCCATATTGGAAGTCATGATGATTATCGTGTTTTTAAAATCAGCCAAACGCCCTTTATTGTCCGTTAATCGTCCTTCGTCTAAAACTTGCAATAAGATATTAAATGTATCAGGGTGTGCTTTTTCGATTTCATCTAGTAGAATTACAGAATAGGGTTTTCTCCGAACGGCTTCTGTCAATTGCCCACCTTCATCATAACCAACATACCCTGGAGGTGCACCCACCAAGCGACTCACACTGTGGCGTTCTTGGTATTCGCTCATATCAATTCGCGTCATCGAATTTTCATCGTCAAAGAGGTATTCTGCTAAAGCTTTTGCCAATTCGGTTTTTCCTAAGCCTGTTGTGCCAAGGAATAGGAACGTTCCAATGGGTTTCTTGATGTCTTGCAATCCCGCGCGACTTCTACGAACGGCATCGCTAACGGCTTCTATGGCTTCTTCTTGTCCTACAACTCTTCGGTGCAATTCGGCTTCTAAATTCAATAGTTTTTCTCGTTCCCCTTGAAGCATTTTCACGATAGGAATGCCTGTCCATTTGGCTACCACTTCGGCAATATCTTCGCGGGTAACTTCTTCTTTTATCAATGAAGTTCCCGATTGATTTTCCTGCAATTGTTTTACAAAAACATCCAACCGTTCTTGAGCTTCTTTTATTTTTCCGTACCGAATTTCAGCGACTTTTCCATAATCGCCATCGCGTTCGGCGCGTTCGGCTTCGTATTTAAAGTCTTCAATCTCTGTTTTTATGTTTTGAATGTTATCCACGACATCTTTTTCAGATTTCCATTTGGCATAAATTTCGTTGCGTTCTTCTTTCAAATTGGCCAAGTCCATTCCTAAAATCCGAAGTTTGCTTTCGTCTTTTTCTCTTTTTATGGCTTCAATTTCGATTTCCAATTGCATGATTTTGCGATCCAAAACATCTAATTCTTCGGGTTTCGAATTAATTTCCATTCGCAATTTAGAAGCCGCTTCGTCAATTAAATCAATGGCTTTGTCTGGCAAAAACCGATTGGTAATGTACCGTTGCGATAATTCTACCGCTGCAATAATCGCCTCGTCTTTTATTTGAACCTTGTGATGGGTTTCATATTTTTCTTTGATTCCACGCAAAATTGAAATCGCACTTTCAGTATCTGGTTCTTCGACCATGATTTTCTGAAAACGGCGTTCCAAGGCTTTGTCTTTCTCAAAGTACTTTTGATATTCGTCTAATGTGGTTGCCCCAATGGCTCGAAGTTCGCCTCTTGCCAAGGCAGGTTTCAAGATATTGGCGGCATCCATAGCGCCCTCGCCACCTCCAGCTCCAATTAGGGTATGAATCTCATCGATGAACAAAACGATATCGCCCTCGGCAGCGGTAACTTCTTTCACCACTGATTTTAGACGTTCTTCAAATTCGCCTTTGTATTTGGCACCCGCAATTAAAGCGCCCATATCCAGAGAGAAAATGATTTTATCTTTCAGATTTTCGGGTACATCACCGTCTACAATTCTGTGGGCTAATCCCTCTGCAATGGCGGTTTTACCAACACCTGGTTCTCCCACTAAAATCGGATTGTTTTTCGTGCGTCGGGTTAATATTTGGAGTACTCTGCGAATTTCTTCATCGCGCCCAATTACGGGATCTAATTTACCGCTTTGCGCCAATTCATTTAAGTTTTTGGCATATTTATTCAAGGCATTGTACGTTTCTTCTGCAGATGCTGAGGTTACACGTTCTCCTTTTCGTAGTTCATCAATGGTAGCTTTTAGTCCTTTTTCGGTTACGCCTTGGTCCTTTAGAATTTGTGCGACCTTACTTTTAGAACCAAAAATAGCGAGTACCAAATGTTCTACAGAAACAAATTCATCGTTCATTTTTTTGGCAATAATTTCCGCTTCGTTCAATGTTGTATTGGCAGTTCTGGAAAGCATTATTTCGCCACCAGAAACTTTGGGAAAACTCTGAATTGCACTTTCTAAAATTTGAATAAAAACGGGCACATTCACATTTAGTTTTTTCAATATAAATGGGGCTACATTTTCATCCACTTCGAAAATTGCTTTGAAAATATGTTCATTTTCAATTTGCTGCTGCCCGAAACTTTGAGCCAATTGCTGTGATAGTTGAATGGCTTCCTGCGATTTGATTGTAAATTTATTTATATTCATAGTGGTACTTTTTAATAGTTATTTAGATAACTTTGCAAATGAAAATCAATTTATATTCCAATTTGATTTATCGGACAAAATGACTGTTTTTAGCTAGTTGTTTTTTTAGTTTTTAATTCAATACGAATAAATAAATGAGCATTTTTAATACTTTTTTCGGATCTTCAGAACAAGGCAGTACGCCTTCAAAAATAGATTGGAAACCATTAACAGATTTGGGGCAACTGAATGAAATTAGCCAACTTTCAAATGAAAAACCAGTGGTTATTTTCAAACACAGTACCCGATGCAGTATAAGTAGAATGGCATTGAAGCAATTTGAAAATGAATATGATTTATCTGACAATGAAGTTACAACTTATTTTTTAGATTTAATAGCTTTTCGAGATATTTCTAATGAGATTGCTTCTCGTTTTAACGTAGTGCACCAATCGCCACAATTGCTTTTGATAGTAGGAGGGAAGTCGGTTTATGATGTTTCTCACAGTGCCATCGATGCCAACGAATTAAAATCTAAAATTTAGTTACTAATTGTTTCATAAAATAGCAATGAGCGACTATTTCCTTGATATTGAGCACAACGGAATTACTTTTAGTGAAAACGAAATCAGTTATAAGGAGTTCGAGAATTGCACTTTCACCAATTGTGATTTTACTAAATGTGTCTTTATGGCTTCTACTTTTATAGATTGTAGTTTTAACAATTGCAATTTTAATGCTGCCAAAATCAACCACACGTGTTTGAGAACAGTATTTTTCAACAAATGTAAAATTAGCGATGTCAATTTTGCAATGATTGATAAATTTATCTTTGAAATCCACTTTAAAGACTGCATTTTAGACTTTTCTAAATTCTATGCATTGAAGATGAAAGGAACTTCTTTTACAAATACAAGTCTTGTAGCTGTTGACTTTATGGGTGCTGATTTAAGTGAAGTAATATTTGAAAACTGTGATTTGTACCGAAGTGAATTTGATAAGGCCATTGCCAATAAAACGAATTTTAAAACGAGTTTCAATTACACTATTAATCCTGCAAAAACCAAACTCAAGAAGGCAATTTTTGCTTTAGAAGGCCTAAAAGGATTGTTATCGACACACGATATTATTGTAAAATAAGGAATTACAATCTTTTTTCTAATTTGTAATCTTCCATTAAATACCCAAAATCCAATACAACATCCTCTTCACCGACTTTTTCAAAGCCTAATTTTTCATAGAAATAATACGCTGTATTGAACCGATTTACATTCAATGAAATGCAATAATCATCGTTTTCAATGGCTAATTTTTCTACTGCTACAATAAGTAATTTCCCAGCCCCTTTTCCTTGCGATTCAGGAAGCAGGTAAATTTTGTGCAATCGGGTTTTGTTTTCACCCAAGTAATGATGCTCATAAGAAGCAAATCCTAAGCAAATAGAATCTTGCTTCACCAATAAAAAACGGTGGTTTTTATGAGTGAAATTGTAGTTTAGAGTGGCATCCGAATAGAATTCCTCCAACATGTAATCCAATTGGGCTTTTGAGATAATCGCACCATAGGCAACGGGCCAAGTTTTGTGTGCAATTTCTCGAATTACAGGAAAGTCAGCAGGTATTGCCTCAGAAATTGAAATCATTTTAGAAATAGGATTTAGTTTTATCCGTGCATGGTTTCTCGTTTTCCATAATTTGCAATTACAGAAGCTTCGAATTCAATCCATTCGCGCCATCTTTTTTCAACGTCAATTCCGTGACCGTATTTTCTGGCGTAGGTAATAAAAGTAGTATAATGAGCGGCTTCACTTTCCATCAAATCCCTGTAGAAAACCGATAATTCTTCGTCGTTGATATTTTCGGAAAGCACTTTGAATCGTTCACAACTTCTAGCTTCAATCATCGCCGAAAAAAGCATGCGTTCAACAAAGCCTGAAACCCGACTTCCGTTGTTGCTTTTTTTCATGTACTGCGCTAATTCGCCAACATATTCGTCTTTGCGTTCTCGTGCTAAAGTTAATCCACGTTTTTTAATAATATCATGAACCATTTGAAAATGCTCAATTTCTTCTTTGGCCAAAGCCAACATATCCGAAACTAAATCAGGATATTCAGAGTTAATTGTGATAATGGTAATGGCATTGGAAGCTGCTTTTTGTTCGCACCAAGCGTGGTCAGAAAGGATTTCTTCGATGTTGGTTTCCACAATATTTACCCAACGAGGATCTGTTGGTAATTTCAATCTTAATACTGACATATATTTTAGTTTAAAGTTTAAGGTTCAAAGTTTAAAAGTATAGGAACTTCAAACCTTAAACATTTAATCCTTTTGTTTTTAGAAAACAAACATGGCTCTTTCGCCCATCATTTCATTTACTTCGTCTGCAACTTCTTCGATTAGTTCTTCGTTGGTGTGATCCTTCAAAACTCTATCAATCAAAGCTACAATTGTTTCCATATCGCTTTCTACCAATCCACGAGTGGTGATTGCAGGCGTTCCAATTCGGATTCCAGAAGTCACAAATGGTGATTTATCATCAAATGGAACCATATTTTTATTTACAGTAATTTCGGCTTTCACCAAAGCATTTTCAGCTTCTTTACCCGTAATATTTTTGTTTCTTAAGTCAATAAGCATCATGTGATTGTCTGTTCCTCCAGAAATCAAATCATAATCTCTTTTCATAAATGCTTCTGCCATTGCTTTCGCATTTTTTTGTACTTGCATCGAATAACGGAAAAATTCATCTGTCAAAGCTTCACCAAATGCAACTGCTTTTGCAGCAATAATGTGCATTAATGGTCCTCCTTGGTTTCCAGGAAATACAGCTAAATCCAATAAAGATGACATCATTCTAATTTCCCCTTTTGGAGTAGTTAAACCGAAAGGATTTTCAAAATCTTTACCCATTAATATCATTCCACCTCTAGGTCCACGCAACGTTTTGTGAGTGGTAGTAGTTACAATATGGCAATGTGGAATTGGGTCATTCATTAATCCTTTAGCGATTAGTCCTGCAGGGTGCGAAATATCTGCTAATAAAATAGCACCAACGCTGTCAGCAATTTTTCTGAAACGTTCAAAATCCATATCACGACAGTAAGCAGAAGCTCCGGCGATGATTAATTTTGGTTGTTCTTTTGTAGCAATTTCTTGAATTTTATCATAGTCAAAACGACCTGTTTCTTTTTCAACACCATAAAACGAAGGAGTGTACAAACGGCCTGAGAAATTTACGGGTGAACCGTGTGTTAAATGCCCACCATGTGACAAGTCAAAACCTAAAATTTTATCTCCAGGTTTCAAACAAGCGTGATAAACAGCCGTGTTTGCTTGAGAACCTGAGTGTGGTTGCACGTTGGCGTATTCAGCACCAAAAAGTTCTTTTGCTCTATCTATAGCAATTTGCTCAACAATATCAACGACTTCACAACCTCCATAATATCTTTTTCCAGGATATCCTTCGGCATATTTATTGGTTAAACAAGAACCTGCAGCTTCCATTACTTGGTCGCTTACAAAATTCTCTGAGGCGATAAGCTCAATTCCGTGAATTTGTCTGTCTTGTTCTTCTAAAATAAGGTCGAAAATCTGGTTGTCGTGTTGCATTTTGTTGTATATGTTAATTTTTATGCAAATTTACAAAAAAAAGGTTTGTATAAATTTTAGTTTATGATATATTTGGTACATATTTTTCAACAAACTAATTAACATAAAAATGCCAATAACAGCAAACGAACCTAATAGAAAATCGTGGTTAGAAGTTCCTCAAGAAAGCGATTTCCCAATTCAAAATATTCCCTTTGGTGTATTTTTGACTCGTGAAAATGTGGTTACCGTTGGAACTAGAATAGGTAATTTTGCTATTGATTTAGGTGCATTACAGCAAATGAATTATTTTGAAGACATTGAATTGACAGACGATATGTTCATGCAAGATACTTTAAATGATTTTATTTCTGACGGACAAAAAACATGGCGTTTGGTTAGAAATAGAATTGCTGATATTTTTGATGCTGAAAATCCAAAATTGCGAGACAATCCAGAGCATAAAAAAATTGTTATCTTTAATATGGATGAAGTTGAAATGCAACTTCCTGTATTAATAGGAGATTATACCGACTTTTATTCAAGTAAAGAACACGCTACTAATGTAGGTAAGATGTTTCGTGATCCCGAAAATGCGTTGCTGCCTAATTGGCTTCACATTCCCGTAGGATACCACGGTCGAAGTTCATCGATTATTCCTTCTGGAATTCCTGTTCACCGACCGATGGGGCAAACACTTCCAAATGGTGAAACAACTCCGGTTTTTGGGCCTTCACGATTAATTGATTTCGAATTAGAAACGGCTTTTATTACCACAGATGTTAACATTATGGGTGAAAATATTCCAATTCACGAAGCCGAAGACTATATTTTCGGAATGGTGCTATTGAATGATTGGAGTGCTCGTGACATTCAAAAATGGGAATATGTTCCGCTAGGACCCTTTTTAGCTAAAAATTTTGCCTCTTCTATTTCACCTTGGATTGTAACAATGGATGCTTTAGAACCTT
>CALPQA020000093.1 GCA_943325595.2 Auritidibacter sp. Marseille-P8566 | reverse complement strand
GCTTCGTCAATTAAAAAAATGAATGAAGTAGCATTGATTTTTGAAAAAAATAAAATCAAAGTCACGAAATTTTATAACAGAAATACCAATTGGGAAGCAATCAAAATGGCTGCTAAAACGGCTAGTTTTTTTGTTTATTCTGGTCATGGTAGTACTATGGGAACTAATGGAAATACTGGTGGATTATGCTTAAATAAGATGATATCCACTGAACAAATTCTTAAAGAACTTCAACTTAAAAAAAACGCCATCGTGTTATTTAAATCTGTGTGTGGTGGCGCTGGTTCTTCAGCAGTTGATTCCAAAGATATTGGAGTAGAGGAGGCAACCAAAAGAGTTATCGACTATGCACAGCCTTTTTTTACAATTGGTGCAGCATGTTATTATGCTGACAATTATGATGCAGGGATTAATTTATTTTTAACCGAGTTTTTATCCGGAAAGACCGTAGGGGAATGTTATGAAATTACCACAAAAGATGCTATGGTATTTCATGAAATAGCCAAACCATTTATCCTTGATACTAAAAAACAAATAGCTATTTCTAGCGACCAACACGAAGGTATGACCACTCAATATATTTTTGACAACGGGACAACAACCTATAAAAAAATCCCATCATTTAAAAATTATGATATTGCTTTTGTGGGGAATCCGAGTTTTAAAATTACCGAATTGATGACTTTTAATTGAATTCCTCTTTAAAATAAAAAAAGGAAAAAAACCAGTTCGTTGTCACAAGTTGAGAAAATTAAAATCTTTTCAGACTATGTGGTTATGGTTCAAACCTTTTAATTATAAGAATTTTACTATATTTATATAAAATTTGAAATAGCCGTTTAATTAAGTACTTATGAGTAAATATCCAAGTCCAAATATTAAAAGAAGTACCACCTTAAAAGAATTTTTAGATTTAGAAATCTCTGAATTGCTTCCAAATCAAGACATAATGATTAAGAATCATCTTAATTTAGTTGAATATCTTGAAAGTGAATCGCCTTTTTTCGTGTTGAGAAAATTTAAAAATTATAGTAACAGGGGAAGTAATTATTCTTTTGAAAACCATTCTTTTACCGTTTCAGATAATGAACCTGCACTATGGGTTTTTATGGAAACCTTTAATCAGTTCGAATTAGATTTTTCAGCTTTAATTGAAAACCAAGAATTTCCAATTGCTTTTGCAATAAAAGAAGAAGAGAAACAAGGGAATATGTGGCAAACCAAAGGAAGAAAGCATCAAGAATTTTCAGCTAACGGATGGAAGCACTGTCATATTTTTCAGTGTTCTCCTTTAGGAGAGACAATAGCTCATAAAAACGATTTAAAAAGAAGAAGCTTACGATTATTAAGTCCTTTAAATCATTTTCCTTTTTTCTCGCCAAGAAAATACTCAATGCCAACTGATTATGGTGAAAACAAAGAATGTATTGAGTATGTAATTTGGTGGCTTTATACTAATTTTTATACTGACACAAATAAAACCTATTTTAAAACTTTTGTTGAAGAACAGGGTTTTATCATAGCAATTGATGAGCCGAAAGATATTAATATCGATTATTCGATAAAAAATAATCAACTTTCTACAACTAAGAAAACAGATAATATTATTGATAAAACAAAAGCCATAAAAAAAGTAACTCCAACTTCATCAAAAACTAATAGTATTGGAGGTAATTTAGAATCTACTTGTTTTAGAATATCTCAAAATTGGTATGGTCAAGGAATGATAATTACAGTCAGATTCAGAAATGGTAGAATTTTTCAATACGATCACGACGAGGTTTATGATAATACGATCTTGCATTATGGGAATTTAGATTGTTGGAAACGATATGGTTGTTATACAAGTTCAAAAAATATTCCAACTCTTGCTCAACCATTTGTTTCAGAAATACTTGATAAAATAGAAATAAATATGAGAAATCACTTAATTTACTTTTACAGTAGTTCGGATTTTTATCATAAACAAAATCAGATAATTGGTTTAGATGGCAGTGTTGATGACTTAAAACTTATCGAATATGGCAAGATATGTTATAATGCCATCAGCAATGATGGAAGCTTAGGTGAAACCGGAACAATGTTCCCAAAGAATATAACGATAATTCCATTCAGTTATTTGTATAAAGAGGAATTAATAATCAAGCATTTAGAGGATGTACTTACTGCCAATGAAAAATATATAAAAGCAAATACGATTGATTTTCCATTAATGGAGTTAAAAAAAGCTGTCCGTTATTTTAATAAAAGAGACTGGTGTTGTGTTGGACACTACTACCTATCTCTCTTAAATATTGCCTTGCACAATAAAGGCTATTCTTCAGAAGGTGTTAATCCAAATGGCTTTGTGTCTAATTTTAATAATAAGTTATTTGCAAAACCCGATGGAACAAGACTTAAAATAAATGCATGGGCAGGAATGTGATTTATTACATTAATAAATTATGATTATTATTGAGTATAAAAAATATGACAAAAAAATATGCAATTGAATTAGTAAAGAAGGCTTTGAATTTAAAATTAAATTCAAAAAATACTGTTTTGATTTTAATAAATGATGAAAATAAATGGATGTCCAAATTTGAACAAGAAAAAAAACATCAAAAATTATATATTTTATTAAACAACAGTCATTCAAAAAAATTACATGTTTTTGAAATACCTGCAAATCATTTAGTTTATAACCTCTTATATGATAAACCTTTCAATGAAAATATTTTTAGATTAATGTTTGATGTTCAAGATGATGAATTTATTGAACTTTTTATTCATTTTAATTTTAAGAGATTTCTTAATTGGTCAATAAATTATGAATAATACCAATAGCATCTACAATCTGAATACGAGAGTGTTTTGATAATGCATTTATTAACTTAAAAACTAAAAAAAATGGGACTATTTGATTTTTTAAAAAGCAACAAAAATATAATTACCGATAATGGTACTAATTATATTTATTATGATAATGGGAAAGGTTCTATTAAAGAAAAGTTTAGCAAAATAAATGGCTTGTTAAACGGTGAATATTTTCAATACAATAGAAATGGCACATTTAACATTAAAACATATATTGATGGAGTAATACCATTAACAGAAGAAGAAATATTAATTAAAAATCGAGAAGAAGAAATTAATAAAAATATTAAAGTTGAAATTAGTAAACTGAAAGTTATAGACGACTTAATTTCGGAAATATCTGGAATTTTTCTATTGGTTCAAATGGAAAATTCTAAAATTGATTATTATTCAAAATTAATTGAAGAAAAGTACAGTAATAAATTTGACGAAGATTACATTAAATTTTATTTATATACAAAAAGAAATTATTTTATAAAACAGCTAATTGAATACAATTTAGTTGCAAAAATTGAAATTGGTGAATCCTTCAATGAAATTAAGACAGTAAATTATTATAACAAAAGATTTACAGAACACATAGATGCCTTAAAATTCAGAAACAAACAAGATATGATTAAAATTAATTATTCAGACTCTTATTTTGTGAAATCTAATATTTTAACTAAGCTATTTGTAAATTTTGATGTAAATAGTAAATTAAGGATTTATTATAATGGGAGCGGCATTATTAAAGAGATATTTAATCAAGAGTCTATATTATTCGGATTAAATTTCAATACATATCAGTTAATTTATGAAGTAATAAATAAAAAAAGCGAGGAATTTAATTATGACATACTAGATAAAGATAATATTAAATCTGCTAACGATATATATGAAATTTTACGAGTTAATGAAAGTCCTTTAAATAATGAGACTCAGCTAAAACCCTCCCAAATGGACAAATACGCACAAAAAGTTGTAAATGATATACTTTCATTATGTATTAATAACAAAGTTGGTCAAGAAGGTATTATTTTAGAACTTTAAATTATAAAATATAAATTAAACTTAATAAGTATGGCAGGAAAAAATTGGAATTCAAGATCAGGAACTTATACCAATATTATAAGTGAAGAAATATTGAATAAATCAAAAAGAGCTCAAGAACTTAGATCTAATAAAATTTCAGTAGATCAAATTGCTAAAGAATTAGGTTTAAGTAAAAGTAGAATTTATGAATATCTAAAAAAATGAAAATTAATAATTTAAAAAAAATATAACATATGGGATTATTTGATTTTTTAAAAAGTAAATCTCCAGAAGAGAAAAAAGCAGAAAAATTTAATAAAATTCGACTGCTTTCAATTATTCAAGAACAAATAAGCATGATGCAAGAGGTGATAATTTCTTCTGAACATGATGATTCGTTTTTAGATGAAAACCCTAACGGAATCGGAGAGTTTGGCTTAGACAAAACAAATCCAATTCCTGTTTACGGGATTGATAATATTCCAGCCTATATAGATAAACTAAGGTATGAATACACTTCGGTGTCAGGTTCTGGAAAAAAAACCTATAATCCTGTAACTTTTCAAAGAACGATTGATTCCGATGAAACCCCAATTGGGTCAATCAAGCCATTAAATGAACCTACTGCAACTTCAACTTCAGCGCCAAATATTAAACAACACAATATAAATTATAAAGCGCTTGTTTCCGATACTGTGTAAGAATTATATGAATGAATGAGTAAATAATAAAAATAAATATATGAAAAAGTTAAACGGATTTGAAAGTTATTTAGTAATTGAAGGGTTGTTAAAAATGAGATCAGCGATGATTGATGATATAAAAGAATTAGAAGCCAAAGGTAAAAATTCTTTAATGACTGAAGGTTATGTGGATACGGTTGTGAATGAGGCTATTGAGAAGATTAAAGTATTAACAATAATAGATAGATTCAAACTTAAAAAATAATGAAAGAAAAGTAATGATTCTAAATTCGGCATTATTAGTATGTTTTACATAACCCATAGTCATTATGTACCGGGTGTAAATATGTTATTACAAATAAAAGACCCTGATTTATGGAAATTGATAAGAAAAGCTTTTTATCCAACGTTATTAGATAAAATGAAGAATTTTTTAGGAATTAAGTAAATTAAACTAAGTATTTATAATCTTGATGTTAGACTCTATTTGTTAATATAAAATGAAATTATGAAAATAGAAATTGGAGAATCTTTAACAAGTAGCTATTTGAACCACGTAATGGGCTGTAGAGTTATTCAAACCAATTGGAAATTGAGTGGAAACTGGGTTTTTACTGATCACGAAAAAAGCAGGGCAAAATTATTTTACCAAAAAATTATTAAATCCGGTTATTTTGATGAAATATTTAAAGGAAGTTCTTTTGAACAACTTTTAAAGCAAGCCGAAATAGATGTTTTGGGAATCAATACAACCGAGTTGACAGTTTATGGTGTTGATGTAGCTTTTCATGGGGCTGGATTAAATTATGGTTCTAAAGAAGAAACAGCAGAGCGAATACTAAAGAAAATTTTTAGAACCCTTTTCGTGATGCAAACCTATTTTGAACAATACAATCACTTTCATTCCTTATTTATTACCCCAAAAACAAACCCTGCTACATTGAAACTAATTGATGATTTGCTTCAAAAGGCTAATGAGTTAATAGATGATGACAGTATCACAATAGGGGTAATTACTAACGACCAGTTTTTTGAAGACATTATTGATTCTACCATTAAAGCATCAAAATCTGAAAATGACACCTCAGAACTATTTTTGAGAAGTGTCAAGTTATTAGATTTAGATTCTAGAAAAGAAATCACAAATGAAAAAATTAAAGTATTTATCCCAAAAAATATCATTGAACACAATAATAAGAAAATTGAGGGAATGAAAATAGGACAATATGTCCAACATACGTTTAGGGAAGCTTTTAAACAAGGATTAATATCAAATGATGAAATTCAAAATTTGCAAAATCCAAAGTATTCAAAAACAAATTTTAATGCGAATTTTGAAGTTTTAAGATTAAAAACAAGAACAATAAAAGATTCAAGCGGTAGTACTAGATATTATTCTAGAGAAATTTTTTGTGGAAATTACTATTTAACTTCACAATGGATAGAGTCGCAATGGAATTTGTATCTAAAATGGTTGAAGAAAATTGGATATAATAATTAATTTTAAACTCTTATTTATACAATCTAGTTATAATATTAATATGATTTAAAATACATTAATTTAAAATATAAAAAATGGGATTATTTGATTTTTTAAAAAGCAACAAAAATATTATTACCGATAATGGTACTAATTATATCTATGAAAATGATGGAAAAGGTAAGCTAAAAGAAAAATTCATTAAAGTTAATGGGGTTTTACATGGTGAGTTTCTTAAATACGATGAGTCAGGCAAAATTTTATCTACAGATTATTATCATGATGGTCATATTATTACTTTGGATGAAAAACAAAGAATTGATGATAACAAAAGAAGAATAGAAAATAATGAAAAAGAAAATACTCTAAATGAGTTTAAAAAAAATATATGTAAGCTAATCGAAATTGATAAAACTATTTTTGATGTTGCATATGGGAATTTAATTGTTCAAATGACAAATGCTACACTTCTTGATTTTTCAAGGGAATTAAGTAATTTATTTATAGACTATTTTGAAGAAGAATTAATAAAAACATACCTTTTTTATAAAAGAAATTATTTAATACATAAATTAATTTATTTCAAGGATGATGAAATTAATTTAAACCAAATTTTTACAGAGTACCTAAATAGTGAAAAAATAGATATAGATAAAGAGATAAGAAAAATTGGGGTTATTGAACCTAGAGATCATTATAGAGGAACGCGTGTTGCTACGCGCAACGTTGAGCTTCAAAATGAACGAATAATAAGTAATGTGTTTTTAGAATTAAAACGTATAAATTATAATCATAATATTAGTACTCTTATTACAAGTTTATCATTAAATTCTTTTAATCCCATAGAATTAGTACTTATTACAAATCAAGATTGCGAATTAATAGGTCTAGAAATTGATGGTTACATTAAAATAAATAACACAATAAAATCAATAAGAGATGAATTAAATAATAATGTATGGCTTTATTATGATGATAAAGAAACCCGTGT
>CALPQA020000092.1 GCA_943325595.2 Auritidibacter sp. Marseille-P8566 | reverse complement strand
GGTAGTTTACAATGAAAAAGTAACTCAAGATTCTGCTGGAACTACTAAAAGAGTAGACTTATCAAATTTAGTAAATGGACTTTACATTGTTTCTATCACTAATGAGAATGGAACTTCTAATTATAAAGTCGTACTAAATAAATAGTATTTCTATCCTAATAAAATTTTAAAAGCATCCAATAGGATGCTTTTTTATTTCAAATAATTAGACTAATTTTCTTTAAACAAAGAAAACTTTTTCTCTTCAACAACTTCTGAAACTAGGTCTTTTATCCCTGGTGTTTCATAGATTTGATACTTACCATTTTCATCTGAATAAATTAGATAGGCTTGTAATTCGGGATGTAATTCTAAAAACACCTTTGCTTTTTCGAGTCCCATTACTAAAACACCTGTCGCATTAGCATCTGAAGTGATGCATTCTTTAGAAAAAATTGATGCACTTAGCAAGTTGTTTTTTGTAGGATAACCTGTTTTAGGATCGATGTGATGGGCATATTTAACTCCGTCTTCAATTACAAATCGTCTGTAATTACCAGATGTTGCTACCGCCAAATTTTCTAATTTCACAATGGCTTTTAAAGGATTTCCATTTTCTTTATTGTCAATGGGCTTCTCAATTCCAACTTTCCAAAATTCGCCATTTTCATTTTTCCCATTGGCATAAACTTCGCCCCCAATTTCTACCACAAAAGAAACCACTCCTTTAGATTTTAAAAATGCTGAAACTACATCAACAGAATATCCTTGCGCAAAAGCATTGAAATCCAAAGCTACTCGAGGGTCTTTTTTGATAATTTTATTGCCTTTGAGCTCAATTAATTCAAAATCTACAAATTGGAGCATGCTGTCTATTTTTTGCTTTTCAATTTTTTCCTTTTTGCCAGGTCCAAATCCCCAAGCATTTACAATTGGATAAACAGTAGGATCAAAAGCGCCATCCGTATTTTTCCAAACCTCTTTTGCTTTGTTGAAACATGCTTTGAAATAACTATCAACTTTTACATTTTTTTCGTTTGAATTAATTTTTGATATAATAGAATTTTGAATATAAGTAGACACCGACAAATCAAAATCAGTTAATATTTTTTCAATTTGTGGTTGTAAATTTCTGTTTTTTATATCAAAATAGGTAATATGATAGGTTGTTCCTTGTGCTTCACCTGCAATTGAAATTGGTTCCTTTTGCGAATAAATTGCAATCAAATTCAAAAAAAACAGAATAATTATGAACGGCACTTTTTTCATGGTAAATAGATTTGTAAAAATTAAACTTTAATTATTCTCTTCTAGTTAAAAACAATTCTTTATTTTGTTGTAAATCTGAAGCACCACTCTTTTTCGAACCCATTTTTATTTTCAAATTCCCTCTTTTTAGAAAATAATCCGGTACCGTTGCGTCTATTTGAATTGCAGCATTATAATCCTCTAAAGCACCTTTATAATCTTTCAATTGTTCCTTCGCCCAACCTCTACTAAAATAAGCATTATTATGGGTGTTTCTAATTTTTATAGCATCATCAAAATCCACAATTGCACCTTTAATATCTTTAAGTTCAAATTTTGAAAGTCCAATAAAATAATGAGCATCTGCATTTCCATATTCTAATTCAACTACCTTTTTATAATCTAATATGGCTCCTTTATAATCTGCCAATTTACTTTTTGCTATTCCTCGAAAAAAATAACTATCAGCATTTAGAGTATCTATTGCAATTTCTTTAGTATAATCTTCAATTGCGCCTTTATAATCTCTTAACAATTCTTTGGTCAAACCTCGATCATTATAAGCAGTAGAATCATTTGGACTAATTTCTATTATTTTGGTAAAATAATCTATAGATTCCTGAAAATCTTTGGAATAATATTTTTGTATAGCACACTCTTTATATTCCTCTTTTAAGGTTTGTGAGTTACTATTTATAACTGAAAATATAAATAGAAGGATAGTGAAAATTGGTTTCATATTGCTAAAAAATTCAACTAGATGAGGGATTTATTTATTACAAATTTAAAATAAATATTCCTCTAAAACCTTAATTTTTACATAAGATTTAATTCCAATAATCCTTTTAAAACGATATAATTATAAATGAAAATATAAAGGCGAAATGCACGTAAATACCTTTTGAAAAAAAGCTGTACCTTTGCACCTCAATTACAAATAATGAGATTACACAGAAATTTAGTTTATACCACTATCGATTCTTTAAATGCGATTTTCAACGAAGGAGAATATGCCGATAAAGTGGTTGCAAGAGCCTTAAAAAAAGACAAACGATGGGGAAGTTCCGATCGTAAATTTGTTGCCGAAACCATTTATGAAGTGGTGCGTTGGAAACGATTATATGCAGAAATTGCAGAAGTAAAAGAACCATTTGACCGAGACAATTTGTGGAGAATGTTTTCTGTTTGGGCAGTTTTACGTGGGTACCCAATTCCAGATTGGAGACAATTAGAAGGAACACCTGAACGTAAAATAAAAGGTCGCTTTGACGAATTATCAAAAATTAGAGCCTTAAAAGAATCTATTCCAGATTGGATGGATGAATTGGGCGTGAAAGAATTAGGCGAAAAAGTTTGGTCAACAGAAATTGCTGCTCAAAACCAACCTGCTAAAGTAATTTTAAGAGTAAATACCCTAAATACTACGCGCGAAAAGCTTCATGCCATATTAATGGATTTAAATATTGAAACTACTTTTTTGAAAGACCAACCTGATGCGTTGGTTTTAAAAGAAAGAGCAAATGTATTCATGACCGATGCTTTCAAAGCTGGTTTATTTGAAGTTCAAGATGCCAATTCACAATTAGTTGCCGCATTTTTAGATGTAAAACCTGGAATGAGAGTCGTTGACACCTGTGCCGGTGCTGGAGGAAAAACCTTGCATTTGGCTTCCTTAATGGAAAACAAAGGGCAATTGATTGCAATGGATTTGTATGAAAGCAAACTAAAACAATTGAAATTGCGCGCCAAAAGAAATGGAGCCTTTAATATTGAATATAAAATTATCGACTCAACTAAAGTAATAAAAAAGTTACAAGAAAAAGCCGATAGAGTTCTAATTGACGCTCCATGCAGCGGTTTAGGAGTTCTGAAAAGAAATCCAGATGCAAAATGGAAATTACAACCTGAATTCATAGAAAACATCAGAAAAATTCAAGCAGAAGTTTTAGAAAGCTATTCCCGAATCGTGAAACCTGGCGGAAAATTAGTATATGCAACTTGTTCTGTTCTTCCATCTGAAAATCAAGAGCAAGTAAAACGCTTTTTAACTACTGAAACAGGTAAAAGTTTCACCTTTGTAAAAGAGGCTAAAATTTTGGCTTCAGAGTCGGGTTTTGATGGTTTCTACATGGCACTTTTAGAACGAAAAGTATAATTATATAAAAAGTATCTACAGAAAAACTCTAAATTTCTATTTAGAGTTTTTTTTTATTTGTTAATGTAAACTTTAACACGAATAAAAATTATTTTTTATCTTTATTATAATAATATAGTTTAGATTTGTCGCCCCGAACTAAAAAATTAATTTTAGCTAAATAAATGAAAAAAATATACTCTTACATTGCGATTCTTCTCTTTACAGTAAGCTTTTCGCAAATACCACAAGGATACTACGACAACGCCACAGGAACAGGATATACGTTAAAAACACAACTTTTTAACATCATTAATCAGCACAATGTAGTTAGTTATTCTCCAGGATTATGGAATTTGTACACAACAACAGATGCAAGAGCAGATGGGAAAGTTTGGGATATTTATACCACCTGTAATTTTACATTTGGAACAGGCACTGGAGGCAATCAAGACACAGGTTCTGGAGGAACATCAGAATGTCAATTTTTCAATAAAGAACATACCTTTCCTAAAAGTTGGTTCGGGGGCGTATCAGGAACACCAATGTACTCTGATGCTTTTCACGTAATGCCAACAGATAAAAAAGTCAATGGCAATAGAGGTAATTTTGCCTACGGAATCGTTGGAACAGCCAGTTTCACCTCTTCAAATGGTTGTAAAATTGGAAATAACATCGCACCCAACGGACCTGCGTTAACCGTTTTCGAACCTGCAGATGAATACAAAGGAGACATTGCAAGAAATTATTTTTATATGGCTACTTGCTATGAAGACCTAATCGCTGGATGGAAAAATTACAATTCAAATGGAGCCGCATTTTTAGATGGAACAAATACTCGAGTATACGAACAATGGGCTTTGAGCATGTTGTACAGTTGGCACCTTGCAGATCCTGTAAGTACAAAAGAAATTAACAGGAACAATGCCGTTTATGCCGTTCAAGCCAATAGAAATCCGTTTATTGATCATCCAGAATGGGTAAATGTTATTTGGGGAACATCATTAAGTACATCTAATGCTACTTTTTCAGCGGAAATTGCTGTGTATCCAAATCCAACAAATAATCATACTATCTCCATCGGTAGCGCTACTCCTATTGATGACATCCAATTGATAACTATTAACGGTCAAATAATTCAAGAAATTAAAAAACCGGTATTTAATAACGCAACCTATACATTAGAAAATTTACCTCAAGGATTTTACTTCCTAAAATTAACTTCTAACCACAATTCGATTAATAAAAAGATTAGTGTGAATTAAGAATTTACTATAACAAAAAACTCCGATTTACATCGGAGTTTTTTTTTGATACTATATCAGGTTTGAATTTCTAATTGTTCATAGAAATTAAAAACTCTTCATTGTTTTTCGTTTTCTTGAAACGATCGTTAATGAAATCCATTGCTTCTACTGGATTCATATCAGAAAGGTATTTTCTCATAATCCACATGCGTTGCAACGTTTTTTCATCCAATAACATGTCGTCTCTACGTGTGCTTGAAGATGTTAAATCAATTGCTGGGAAAATACGTTTGTTAGCAATTTTTCTATCCAATTGCAATTCCATATTACCAGTTCCTTTAAATTCTTCAAAGATAACTTCGTCCATTTTAGAACCAGTTTCTGTCAATGCCGTAGCTATAATACTCAACGAACCTCCATTTTCAACATTACGAGCAGCACCAAAGAAACGTTTTGGTTTCTGTAATGCATTCGCATCAACACCACCACTCAATACTTTTCCAGAAGCGGGTTGCACGGTATTGTAAGCTCTTGCCAAACGGGTAATTGAATCTAATAATATCACCACATCGTGCCCACATTCTACCAATCTTTTGGCTTTTTCAAGTACGATATTGGCAATTTTCACATGTTCTTGAGGCTCTCTATCAAATGTAGAAGCAATAACTTCACCACGAACACTTCGTTGCATATCCGTAACTTCCTCGGGACGTTCGTCTATTAAAAGTACAATTAAATAGACTTCAGGATGATTGGCAGCAATGGCATTGGCAATGTCTTTCAACAACATCGTCTTACCTGTTTTCGGTTGCGCAACAATCATTCCGCGTTGTCCTTTTCCAATTGGAGAAAACAAATCGATAATTCGAGTTGAAATTGTACTTTGTTTTTCGGCCAATCTGAATTTTTCAGATGGAAAAACTGGTGTCAAATGCTCAAATGAAACTCGGTCGCGCACTACTTGAGGATCGTGACCATTTATTTTTAATACTTTTACTAAAGGAAAAAATTTCTCTCCTTCTTTTGGTGGGCGAACCACACCTTTTACGGTATCTCCCGTTTTTAAACCAAAAAGTCTAATTTGTGAAGTTGATAAATAAATATCATCTGGCGAAGCCAAATAGTTATAATCCGAAGAACGAAGAAAACCATAACCATCGGCCATCATTTCTAAAACGCCTTCACTTTCTATAATTCCATCAAACTCAAAATCAGAATGTCCAAAGTTGCTTTTCTTCGCTTTAAAGTTTGGATTCTGGTTTGGATTTACATTCCCGTTTGGATTTGGGTTTTGATTTGGGTTTTGATTTCCGTTTTGATTCGGATTTTGATTTCCGTTTTGATTTGGATTTTGATTCGGATTCGGCTTTTGGTTGGGATTGGGTTTCTGATTTGGATTTTTAGGTTTTTCAACCACCGGCATCTCGGCAGCCTCATTCACAATCTTATTTTCCGTTGCTTCCGAAGCATTTTCCTGAACACTACTTTCAGCCGCCGCTTTTGCAGCCACTTTAGCTTCAAAATCAGATTTTTTAAACTTAATTACTTTGCGCTCTTTTTGAACAGGAACTTCACCATCATTAGTAACAACAGGAATAGTTTCTTCTTGTTTTGCTACTTCCTTTTTTTCTTCAACAACAACTTCTGAATCTGCAAAAAGTGAAATAGGCGCTTCTTTTTGAATAACTGCCTTTTTGCTTACAACCATTCTTGCCCGTTTGGGTTTGGCGTCATTTGCAGTTTCTTCTGAAGAGGATGCTGCTACCGGTAAGCTAGCTGCTTGAAGATCTAAAATCTGAGTGATTAGATTTTCTTTTTTTACACCAGTAATTTTATTGATTTTTGCTGCTTTCGCAATCTCTTGAAGCTCAGAAAGCTTCATTTCTTTTAGTATAGAAATTTCAAACATAAAATGTTATTTGAATTTAATTGTTTTGGAATAATGGAAAAGAATGTGTGGTTTTTGCTCTAATGAAATCTCCAAAGGATGAAGTACTTACGCATTTGTTATGCAATAATACAAATAATATTTGTTAATCATAGTGTTTTTTTCAAAATAAAATAATATTTTTGTTTTAACATTATACAATTATGATTCAAAGAATTCAAACCATCTATTTAATTATTGCACTAGTAGTATCAGGCGTTTTACCTTACGTGTTTCCTCTTTGGGAAATGAATAACGGAAAAGAATATTACTTTATGAATGATTCAATTTATACCGTTTTATTTGGATTGACAACTACCTTAACGCTAGTGAGTATTTTGTATTTTAAAAAAAGACAGCATCAATTTGTTATTAACAGATTGTCTATCATATTGAATTTAATTTTATTAGGATTATTTGTATATCGCTCGCTAAATTTATCTGGAGAAACGCTTGTCGTTTCTGAGAAAGGTATTGGTATGTTTCTTCCTATTGTTGCTATCGTTTTCTTGGCTTTGGCCAATAGAGCCATCAAGAAGGATGAAGATCTCGT
>CALPQA020000091.1 GCA_943325595.2 Auritidibacter sp. Marseille-P8566 | reverse complement strand
GGTGTATGAATTTGATTTTATTGATGCCATTTTGATAAAAAAAAGAATTGTTTCCAACTCCTTAGGAACTCATTTTTTCAAGAAAAAAAACAAAATTAATGCTTCCACCTATAAAATTCTTAGAAAAGCATTGAAATTAAACCGTTCCAAAGTTGAAGATTTAGCACTTCAGAAAAGAGTTCATTATGAAATAATTCATTCCTTTAAAAACAGAAGTTTCTATTTACTACTACAAAACATTGGACTTAGAATTGAAATTTCTTGGAGAAAAAAGTTTAAAAACTATTAATTATTTTTCGACATTTTTTCGGATTATCTTATTTAGTGGACTTTCCAAATAGGAATATAAAACAACAGAAATAACATTCAAAGCAATGAAAATAAACCACTGATTGGTTGAAATTTTATTCAATATGGTAACGAAAATTCCAAGATGAATTAAGTAAAAAATATACGAACTTTTGCCTAAGAGCACGAAAATTTTGGTGCTAAAAAGTTTTGAAAGCATTGTTTTTTCCTTGATTAAACCCCAAAATAAAGGAGCAATTCCGAAAATTGGTAGTAAAAACGTATTAATAACTTTCCCAAATAAAGTATCAACACCAAAACCTACACCTTCTTTTAGAGAAACCAAAGCCCACACACTTAAAATTATTCCAAAAAAACCGACGTAAGTAACTCCTTTAAATTTCAAGTCAAAACTATTATTTCTTAAAAATAATGCTAAAGCAATTCCGATAAAAAACTCCGTTACCCTTCCGAAAAATGTAAAATCCAACATGAAATTAATCGAATTCATGAATCCATAACAATCCATTCCTTTGAAAATAGAAACTAATAAAAGTCCGAGTCCAATAAAAAACAATGGGAGTAATATTAAAAAAAGTTTGCTTCGTTTTATTAAAAGAAAGAAAATTGGTGCCAAAACATAGAACATTTCTTCAACTGTTAAGGACCAACCTTGGGCAATTCCAGTGAATTTCAAATCATCTGAAAATCCTTTTAGGAAAGAAATATTAAAAAAATAATTTTTCAAATCCACTAAATTAGTTTGAGAATGAAAAATCGCGAAAAATAGAAATGTAAATGTCGTTAACAAGAAATACATTGGATAAATCCTAGCAAAACGTTTTACGAAATAGTCTTTAAAACTGAAATTCACTTCATCATAATAACGATTACAAATTAGGAAACCACTTAAAACGAAGAATATAGTTACGCCAATATGGAATTCACCAAAAAAATCATGAATATTCTGTCCGAAAAGTGCAACTGTAAACGGATTATAATGATGAATATAAACCATAAATGCCGCAAGTGCTCGAACGCCTGTTAAAGCAGGATAATTGACTTTATTCATTGCGTTTAAATTTGTTTTTAATCTTCAAATAATACGAAAAAAGGACTATTCTTTTGTCTAACTCTTTATAAGAATATAGTGTTGAAATTATAAAAATACTTCCAAGCGGAAAATAGGCATAAGGATAATCAATCGTAAAAGTGATTAAGCAAGATGCTAATCCAATTAAAGAACTTACTACTATTACTTTGAAAGTGTTTTTACGAATCCCGAAATCGAATTTCTTTTTTAAAATAGCAATAATGTAAAAAGCATATATAATAAATTGCAATAGGCTCGCAATTCCAATTCCAACTAATCCAAAAAAATGATGTAGAATAACGGTCGAAAGTAGCAAAAATAAATCGCTCAAGATTTCTTGCTTGAAATATAATTTATTATCTCCCTTTGCTAAAATTATAAAGGCCAACGGCCAGATTATTGCTTTTATAATAACGGCAAATAATGCAGCTCTCAATATTAGTAAAACACCTAAAAATTCTTTTGTATAAAGAGCCTGAATCAAAACTGGAGCACAAAAATACAACAAGGTAATTGCTGGAGTAATCAATAACAAACCAATTTCTATTTGGTCGTTTACTAATTCTTTAATCTTTGAATTATCATTATGAATTGCTGTAATTCGGGGATAAAAATCGGTTCCCATTGCGTTAAAAATCATTCCAACATAAGAAATTAAAATTACGGAACTGACCTCAAAAAAACCTAAAATTTCAGCTGTCGAACCATTTCCGTTCAAATAAATCTTTATCAAATAGCTGCAAATTTGACCGAAAATAACATTAATAGATAATAAAAACCCCATTTTCATTAATGGAATTCCTTTTCGAAATGTATCGGAAATTGAAATTTTTACAGCGTTAATTTTTATATTTTGAGTGAAGTAAAAATTAACTCCGAAATTAAGTAAACTTGAGATTATTATAACAGCTAGAATTCCATCAAATTTGAAAAAATAATAAATTGGAACCGTTACAAAAGTGATTAAAACCGAAGCTACGACATTGGAAACAGCAATGGATTTTACCATTCGCAAACCTTGTAAAAGAGCTATCCTACTAGCCGTTAAACTTGAAAAAACAAAATTTACTGAAAGAATTACAAACCAAAAATAATATTCTGATGTACCGAAAGTCAACTTGCTCAATAGTTTTGAAAAAATAATCGTAATAACTGCTCCAAATAAACCAACTAATAAAGACCATCGCTGAAGTACAATATAACGTTCCGAAAATTTATTTTCATCATTTTCCGCACGAGCCAAACTCACTTCTCGAACACCAGTAATGTTGATTCCAAAACTCGTTAGGGAACCAATTATTGCAATCGTATTGTTCAATAAACCAACAGTTCCTATTCCGATTGGACCTAAAAAAACAGCCACAAATTTAGACCCAACAACGCCGACAATCATTTTCATTGCTTGAGCAAATCCAAAAATACCTGTAGCTTTAAGAATTGTTTTGTGTGAGTTTTCTTTGTGCTTTACTTCCATTTTAATCAATTTTACAACCAAATGCGGTGTATTGGTTTTTAAATTCTTGAACCCATTTTTGCCATTCAGAAACTTTAGCTAAAACGGTATTGCTATTTTTAAGAAGTGTGCTAATCTTGTCAGAATTCAAGTCATTTGGATAGTTTTCCATTGCATCAAAATCATTGCTAAACCAAAACTCATTGATGATTTTATTGAAAGCAAACATATCAATAGCGCAATTCTCGTAGGCTTTATTTTGATTACTTGCCGAAGATAAAAATCCAGTTTTCATAATTTCATTGTTGGAAA
Organism: Auritidibacter sp. Marseille-P8566; assembly: GCA_943325595.2. The sequence continues at coordinate 4,028 of CALPQA020000091.1, read as the reverse complement.
ATCCAAAATTTGAACTTTTTTTCTTTTTATTAATAAATTTAACCGCATTTAATAATTGAAGCCCCTCATCGACTGAATTTTTATGGTTTTTCCATAGGTTTAGGAAATATTTCTTTTTGAAAATAGCCCCTGATGTTGCATAAACAGTGTAATAATTAATTAATCGTTCTTCGCTGTAAATATTTAAAAGGGTTAGAATTTTCCGAATTTTAAACCGGTTAAGTCTAAAAATAAGATTAAATAAAAATGGATTCTCAGTATAAAGATTTGGACTGTAACTGTTGTATAAATTATTAATAGGAAGGCTGTTTTTGGGAAGCAATTTAGGATTTCCTAGCCAACATAATTTCAACATTAAAATTTTATCTGCTTCTAAATTTAATCTGAATTTTTTCAGATTGAAAGGAGTGGTAAACCAAAAATCATCTTCTATTAAAACAAAATAATTGGAAGCTTTTTTAGCCTCACTAATCCATAATTTAATGGGGATTTTAGAATCTACGTTAATATTGTTTTGAATTGCTTTGGATTTTTCATCATACAAATCTGATTTTACTATTTTGATTTTCGGATGTTTTTCAAGCAATTTATCCAAGTATTTTTGGGGTGTTCCGTCGTCTAAAACAGTAATTTTAAAATCTGAATTTTGACTGTTCAAATAAATGCTTTGGATACAACGATCTAAATAATAAGGTCGATTAAATGATTTAATTAAAATGTCCATGAATTCACTTTTTGAATAACAAAATCAACTTCTTCAATTGTCAAAACTGGGCTTATTGGTAAACTTAAAACCTCATTATGAATTTTTTCAGTTATAGGAAATGACAAATGATTCCAATTTTCGAATGCTTTTTGTTGGTGTGGCGGAACGGGATAATGTATCATCGTTTCAATTCCGTTTTCTTTTAAATAATCTTGTAATTCCTTCCTTTTTTCGGTTCTAATTACAAACAAATGAAACACGTGATTATCCGAGAAATCCCAAAATGGTAATGTTATTTTATTGTTTTTTATTTCCGACAAATAACGATTTGCAACAGTTTTACGATGCTTATTATCAACATCCAAATTGGGTAATTTAACGTTCAGAAATGCCGCTTGCAATTCGTCCAAACGGGAATTAATTCCAATATTATTATTATAATATTTTATTTCAGAACCATAATTACGGAGGGAGCGAATGGCTTTTGCCAATGCAGCATCATTTGTAACTACTGCACCTCCATCGCCTAGAGCACCTAGATTTTTACCTGGATAAAAACTATAAGCTTGGGTATTTATAGATTTTCTATTTTCTTCTAAAAAAGCACCATGAGACTGGGCTGCATCTTCAACAACTAATAGATTATTTTGAATTGCAATTTCATTTATCGCATCCATTTCGGCCAATTGACCGTACAAATGAACCGCCAAAATTGCTTTGGTTTTATTGGTGATTTTCTCCTGAATTAAATTTGGATTAATGTTGTACGTTTCTAATTTTGGCTCGACCAAAACCGGAACCAAGTCTGCTTGCAAAATTGAAAGAATACTAGCGATGTACGTATTTGCAGGAACCAAAACCTCGTCCCCTTTTTTCAGATTTCCTAATAGCATTTGTGCTTTAAAAATCAAAGTAATCGCATCAAATCCATTTCCTACGCCGATACAATGTTTAGCTTGACAATATGTTGCAAAATTTTTCTCGAATTCTTGCACTTCATTTCCTAAAATATACCAACCGGTATCCATAACACTTTTCATTTTTTGCTGAAAAGCATTTTCATAAGGGACGTTTATTTTATGTAAGTCGAGAAATTTAATCATATCAAAATGCCTGCTAATTTTTTATAATTATTTGTTTCAATCTCGTAGGAATCTTGCATGCTCGTTTTTGCACCAAAACTTTCCTTCCAAAACAAAATCCCCTCGTTGATATTTAACCCATTGTTTTCATGGGAAGGTCCAAAATCGAAGTAATTCTTATCTTTAAAAACTACATTTATCAAATAATAGTATAAATAATCTAAACTTCCGAGCACATTTTTTTGATTGTTACCCGAAATATACTGAGGATGCGCCACTTTTTCAGTTAAGAAAATGGTAGTACCAGCAACAATATTTCCATCATGATAAACATTAAAATGACGAATATTTTCAGGGAATAATTTTTGTAATTTTATTACTTCCTCAGCAGAATGTACTGGTTTTGCGTGGTGCTTTTTATCTAAATTTGGAATTAAAATTTCTTCCCAAAACAATTCAAAATTGAGTTCTTCTTTTATAACCAAATCGTTTTTTACTCCGCGACGAATACTTTCTTTTCTAGTTTTTGAAATGGCAAAAGGCTTTGTTAAATCTAAAACCGATAAACAATCTCTTTTTGTTAATTTAGCTTCTAAAAGGAATAAGGAATATGCTATTTCTTCTGAAAAACCATCACAATAAATTGAGGGAATCAACTTTAAATTCAGTTTTTTAATCTGATTTTCGTTCAAATAAATTAGGATTTCTTGTAATATAGCTATCGAATTTCCTAATTTAATGTTTTTTTGAAATACCAAACCGCCATAAGTTAATCCTTGATGCGAATATACTGCATCTCCCACTCTATTGGCTGGCAAAACAGAAACCAACTTTTGTTCATCGTAAATCAGCAATGAATACTCTTCAAATCTGTCACTGTGATACTCCATAAAGTCCCTATTAAAAAGGAATGTAGCGTTTTTGGAAGTGCCAATAAAAGCATTCCAATCGTGGAAATCTTTGGGTTCGTATCTTTTTACTGTGTACTTTTTCAAGGTTGATTTTTAAACATTGGAAAATTAATCATTTATTTTATAAGAACATTATTTTTTATAAAATTAGATTTATTAAATTATTTGACTAATTTTAAATCCGTTATGAAATCAAAGATGAAACCTCATTTTCAAACTATTTTATTGAATGTGCTTTTGCTATTTTCTTGCTCCATTTTTGGTCAAGATATTTCTTTGTTTCAACAATTTAATGGAAGATATGACTTTGTTTTTGTTGGAAATACCTTAAATCCAATTGAAAATTCATTTCAAAACATCCCCGCAGTCTATACTACTTCTTCAGCAAATTTAAACTTAAATTCAGGTGATATAATTGAAAAAGCCTATTTGTATTGGGCTGGTTGTGGAACAGGAGATTTTGATGTTAAATTAAACGGACAAACCGTAACGCCCGATAGAACTTTTAGTTTGCAACGTGTTGTTTCCAATCTCGTTTTTGATTATTTCAGTGCTTTTAAAGATGTGACCGCCCAAGTTCAAGCAACTGGCAACGGAACATATACCATTTCAGACCTTGATGTTTCTAGTTTTATCGAATTGCATGCCCAAAGAAGTACTAATTTTGCAGGTTGGGCACTTATTGTTGTGTACAAAAATACCAATTTATCTTTGAATCAATTGAACGTTTATGACGGAATGCAATCTGTTCCAGACGAAGTAAATATCACGCTCAATAGTTTGAATGTTATTGATAATTTCGATGCTAAAATTGGTTTTTTGGCTTGGGAAGGCGATTCCGGAATTGCAGTAAATGAAACGTTAAGAATTAATGGAAATCCCATTGGAAATCCACCTTTAAACCCGGTTAATAATGCTTTTAATGGCACCAATAGCTTTACAAACTCTAGCACTTTATACAATATGGATTTGGATGTCTATCCGATTCAAAACAATATAAATGTTGGAGATACTTCTGCAGAAATTCAACTCACATCCAGTCAGGATTTTGTAATGATTAACGCAATTGTGACCAAATTAAACAGTCAATTGCCCGATGCAACTGTCGCGATTAATAATGTAAAAACTGTTTGTGATTCGAGAACAATTGATGCTGATTATAAAGTTTCAAATTATAATTCTACAGCCGTTTTACCAATAAATACTCCTATTTCAATTTATGCAAATAACGTTTTTATTAGTACTATTTTTACGCAATCTACCATTCAAATTGAAGAAAGTGAAATTGGGCAAGTTTCTTTATTAATTCCGCCCTCAATTCCAACTACT
>CALPQA020000090.1 GCA_943325595.2 Auritidibacter sp. Marseille-P8566 | reverse complement strand
TCAGGGGCAGTTTCCAATTGGGTTGGTGGAACAAGTGCTATTACTACTTCTAGTGGTTCTGTTACTGTTAATAGCGCAATACAATTAAACAATACTACTTCGGGTGGTATTTGGAGTACATCAAATTCAGGTATAGCATCCGTTAGTAGTACAGGTTTAGTTACGGGAAATACTGCAGGGACAACTACTATCAATTACACAGTTACAAATTCTAATTATTGTAGCGCTACGGTAGCTACTTCAATTTTAGTAACCATTACTCCAACAATAAGTAATTTTGGCAATGTCATTAAAACGTATTTTGATGGTTCGTATACAATTTCAGCGCCCACTTCAAATAATACTACAGGTGCATTTACCTTTACTTCTAGCAATACAAATGTTGCCACAATAATAGGGACAACAGTAACTATTATTGCTCCAGGTACAACAACGATAACGGCAACACAAGCAACAGACGGTCATTATATTGAAACAGCTAAAACTGCTACCTTGACAGTTTCAAATATTACAGTTGTGAATAGCCTTGGACAACTATCTAATTTAGATTTTAATTATGTAAATACTGATGGTAAGATTGGTAGTGGGGGTGCTATAACTACAGAAGGAAATGCAATTTACGTAAGAAATTTATTAAAAATTGGAGATAATTATCAGGGAGGAATAATTGGTTATATTTTGCAAAGAGGAGATCTAGGTTTTGATTATGGTGTCCAACACGGATTAATTGTAGCACCATCTGATCAAAGTACAAGTGTAAATTTAGGAACATACGGGTCAGGTATTCAATATGTAACTCCTGATTACATAGGGGCAGGTCAAAGTAATACCACATTAGTTGCTCCAAATGTTTCAATGGGTGGAATATATATTTGTGATAACTTGGTTTTAAATTCAAAAACAGATTGGTTCTTACCAAGTAAAAATGAGCTTATGAAAATCTATGAGAATAGAGTAATAATAGGTGGATTCATTACAACTGGTAACAAAAGATATTGGACTTCTAGTTTCGATCCTACCAATTCAAATTTTTCGTATTCTTTAGATTTTACATCCGGAATAGTTGATAGAACAATAAGAACCAATAATACCAATCAAGCCGTTAGAGCAATTAGGTATTTTTAATCTAAATTTCATATTTCTTATTGATGATTAGAATGTGCGATCAATAACTTAATAACTGATTTTTCTTGTTACTGAATAAAGGACTAATGAATTATTGAGTGTCGGTTCTTTGAACAAATAAATAATGATTAAAACAAATAAGATGAAAAAAATCATCACCGTCTTTACCCTCTTTTTCGTATTTATCTCTAATGCGCAACATGCTTTCTTTCGTGGAAATAATAATTATGTGGCTCCATTAGCTGTTGCAACATCTCAGGCCAACGCATTGAATTTTAGTGCCAGTTTGCAAAATTACGCCTATTTGCCTCCCGCAACTTATTTTTCGGGTGATTTCACTATTGAATGCTGGGTGAAACCAACGGCTTATACCAATTGGAGTAGGGTAATTGATTTTGGTAATGGCGCTGGAAGTAATAATGTATTGTTAGGAACTTCAGTTGGAACTTCGGGAAAACCAGGTTTTTATGTTGGTGGTGCCCAATTTGAGGCAACTAGTCAATTACCTTTAAATCAATGGACTCATATAGCGGCTACATTATCAGGAACTACTGCTACTATTTACATTAATGGAGTAGCTTCTGGTACAACTTCTTTCCCTGTCCCGGCTAATGTTATTCGAAATAACAACTATATTGGACGTAGTAATTGGGGATGGGGTGATCCAGCACCTGATGCTAGTTTCGATGAATTAAGAATTTGGAGTGTGGCAAAAACGGGTTCAGAAATTCAAGCCTCTATGAACAATGAATTAGCGGGTAACGAAAGCGGACTTGTTGCTTATTTTAAATTTAATGAAGGAGCTTCTTGTGGAAACAATACAGCAATTACTACTTTAGTAAATAGCGCTACTTCATCTGGAAGTTCCTACAACGCTACGTTATCTGGATTTACATTGAATGGAACTTGTATTTCAAATTTTGTAACTGGTAAAGTGAGTCTAAGTAATAGTGGATTAACCTCTGTGCCTACAGTAACTTCAGCAGGCGGTAGAATCTGGATGGATCGAAATTTAGGTGCTACACAAATAGCAACAAGCGTTACAGATGCCGCGGCCTATGGTGATTTATACCAATGGGGAAGAGCTACCGACGGCCATCAGTTAAGAACTTCTGGAAACACAAATACACAGTCAACTACAGATGCCCCAGGCAATAATTTGTTTATTTATGGTCCTACAGATTGGCGAAATCCAAGCAATGACAATTTATGGCAGGGTATTACAGGAACCAATAATCCGTGCCCTTCAGGATTTAGATTACCAACAAAAGTAGAGTGGGAAACTGAAATTGCAAGTTGGAGTACCCAAAATAAAGAAGGCGGTTTTGCTTCCCCTTTGAAGTTACCTACACCTGGCTTCCGAAATTATTCAAATGGAGGTGTAACGAATGAAGGCCTCAATGGTGACTATTGGTCAGGTACTGTTGATGGTGCTAATAGTTTCATAATGTATATTCACGTTGGTGCTGGCACAGTGGCATTTCCAAGATCGTATGGATTCACTTGTCGCTGTATCAAGGATTAAACCATTAATAAAAACAGTAATTAACCCGTTTTTCAAATTAGCTCAATAAAAATCCAATGCTACTGGGTTGTTATTTCAAATTAGTTATATAGTAAGTGAACCTAACGAAATACAGTTGTATTACACTAATACGATAGTACTTATTATTACTAATAATTAGAATCTATTTTAACTTCCCTCAGTACCCATAAATCTTCCTTTCAGTATGAATTTTTAAGTTTGTACCTTGCAATAAATAAAAAGATATAGATGTTTTGTATAAAAGATATATATCTTTAGGTAATAAAGATGTATATCTTTTTGATAAAACATGTACAAGTTTTGCTATATTTGTATTGATAAATCATAAAACCGCTGAAGGAGCATCCTAAATGAAGTATGGATTGGCTTAAATTTAGCTTTATGGTTGCAACAAATAACAAATATACAGTACAACTATGGCAATAAACTTTAAAATGGTACCCAAGAAAAACGTCTTGGTTTCGCCGCCTCAAGTAAAATATTATCCCTGCGCACTTCATAAAGGTGAGGACGATTTAGAAAGCCTTGCCGAAATTGTAGCTTCTCGTTCTTCTATGAGCAAAGCCGATTGTTACGGAGTTATCATTGGACTAACAAGCGTCATTTCCGAATCTTTGGCAGCAGGTCGAATTGTGCGCATTGATAGTTTGGGGTCCTTTCAAATTACGGTACAAGGTACTCCAGCTGACACGTTGGAAGAATTAGGCAAGGCCAATATCAAAGGGGCTAAGATAAAATTCAATCCGTCCAAAAGCATGAAAATAAAACTCAAAGGACTCACATATAAAAGGGTGCGGTAGTACTATTATCGCCAAATCTATATGATTTTGTTTCTTTGGGTTCGTTATATAGTATAAAACTATTCCCTTTCAATGCTTCTAACTAAGCAACCAAATATGTTTTTTGCTACAGATTCACAGATTTGAAAATCAGTTCTAATCTGTGATTCTGTGGCTAATTTTCACCGATAGGATATTAAACTTTGCCGGCTTTTAGTTAGCCAATCAAACGAGCAGTTTTAATATTTAACTTTTGTTGAACTATAAATATTTCCCATTTATAATTTGAGTCGCTCCTTTTTAAGTAATTTTATAAAAAATTAAATTATGAAACAAAGTATCTTTTTATTTGCAGTCGCTTTATTAATGACAATAACTATGGAAGCACAAACAAAGCAGTCGATTCACCAATTCAAAGTGAAAGATTTGTACGGAAAAACATTCGATTTTGCCTCGCTAAAAGGTAAGAAAATCTTAGTGGTAAACACCGCTTCAAAATGTGGTTATACGCCACAGTACGAACAATTAGAAGCTATTTACAAAAAATACAAAGGCGAAAATTTCGTAATTGTAGGTTTTCCAGCTAATAATTTTGGGTCACAAGAACCAGGAACCAACGCTGAAATTGCCACTTTTTGTAAAGCAAATTACGGCGTGAGTTTTCTAATGATGAGCAAAATTTCGGTTAAAGGAAGCGACATGAACGAAGTGTACCAATTTCTTACCAAAAAAGCCAAAAATGGTTTGAAGGATTCCAACGTAGAATGGAACTTTCAAAAATACCTTTTGAACGAAAAAGGAGAATTGGAACAAGTGTATCTTTCAGGTGTAGAACCGACAGATGCTAAAATCGTGAATTGGATTAAGGGATAGTTTTTAGTGTTCGGGTTATAAGTAATCAGTCGCAAACAGTTTTAAAAATATAAAAAGAGGAAAGAATCAATATGGTTCTTTCCTCTTTTTTAATATTGTAAAAGCTAAAACTTCTCGCTTTTGAAGATTTCGGCAACAGCAAGTTCATAATTCCGAATGCTTTGTGCCTTTTTAATTTTCTTCAATACTTTATGTGGATTGGAAAATGTAACGGCAAAATATTCCCATAAATGATACATTTTCAACAAAAGATGCGTGGAACCCGATAATGATTCGCTATAAATACCATACAAAGTATCGTGAAATGCACTGAATAATTCCATTTTATTCTTTGGATATTCTAAGGTATTTTGTCGAATCATACTTGGTAAAAACGGATCGGAAATTAATCCTCTACCAATCATCCAATGGTCAATTGTAGGGAAACGTTCTTGCATTTCACGAAATTTAGTTACCGATTTTATATCGCCATTGTAATATAATTTGTGTTTGGTTTTGTCAATACACTTTTGGAACGCATCCAAATGCACGCCTCCTTTATACAATTGTTTTCCAATCCGGGCGTGTATGGCGATGTTCTTGATAGGATAAGTATCTAAAATGGGCAAAACATCTAATATTTCTTCTGTAGTATCATAACCCAAACGCATTTTCATCGATACAATTATGTCTGACTCCGAGTGCACTCTGTCAAGAATATGATTGATTTTCTCAGGATTGCAAATCAACCCAGAACCCATTCCAGATTTGGTAACCATCGGATAGGGACAACCTAAATTCCAATTTAATTCTTTGTAACCGAGGTCTTTTACATACTTGGCAACAAACAAAAACTCATCGGCATCATTAGTGATAATTTGCGGAATTACTTCTAAACCTACATTGTTTTCAGGAAGCAAATCACGTTCGTAAGAAGGTTTAATTACCAATTTTCCGTTCAAACGAATGTAAGGAGAATAAAAGGTGTCAATTCCGCCAAAGTATTTGTTGATGGCATTTCTAAAGCGAAAATCTGTAAATCCCTGCAAGGGCGACGAAAGTAAGGTGAAGCTCATAAATTATTTAGTTGTGCAAATATACGGTTCTTTGCACAGTTCTCATTTTAAAAGTAATTGCATAAAAACAGAATCCAACCATCGGTCAAATTTAAAACCCGATTCTTTGATAATTCCCACCGTTTTAAATCCAAATTGCTCGTGAAAAGCAATACTACCTTGATTTTCGGAATCAATTACGCCAATCATGGTGTGCAATTCTTGGGCTTTTGCCAATTGAATTAATTCGGATAAAAGCACTTTTCCAATGCCTTTTCCAATATGCTTATCAGAAACATAAACCGAATGTTCTACAGTAAACTTATAAGCTTCTCGAAAACGGAATTCACTATACATTCCAAATCCAACAAGTTCTCCGTTCAAGTCAGCAACAATCACGGGAAAACCTTTGTTGGTTTTGTCTTCCAAAATGGCTTTTTGTTGTTCATAATTCCGAATGTTGTAATCGTATAAAGCGGTAGAATGAAGAATATTATAATTGATAATATCCAAAATAGCTTGGGTATCTTCTGTTTGGTACGCTCTAATTTGGATTTCCATTTGGTATAAATTGTTTCCCAAAAGTAATAAAACTATTTAAAGAACGTAGTAAAAACCTTTGCAACTTTGTACCTTTGTTACTTAATAACTTTGTACCACAAATTGCAATGATTTACCCAAAAATACCTTTAGCACAAAGCATCATCGAAATTTGTCTCGCCAAAGGAGTCACCAACATTGTAATTTCGCCAGGTTCAAGAAATGCGCCTTTGATTATTGGGTTTGTCAATAATCCGAAATTCACCTGCTACAGTATTGCCGATGAGCGAAGTGCTGCTTTTTTTGCTTTGGGAATAGCGCAGCAAATCAAGAAACCTGTTGCCGTAATTTGCACGTCGGGTTCTGCACTTTTAAATTATTACCCTGCCTTTGCGGAAGCATTTTACAGTCAAATTCCATTGCTTGTTATTAGCGCCGATAGGCCTTTAGATAAAATCGATATAGGTGATGGGCAAACCATCCGTCAGGAAAATGTATTCGAAAACCATTCCTTGTACAATGCCAATTTGGTTGATGGTGCGTCTTCAGAAAACGATTCAAAAATCAGTGAAGCCATAGCTACTTCCATTACTAAAAAAGGTCCCGTTCACATCAACGCGCCTTTTGAAGAGCCTTTGTATGAAACGGTTACTGAACTTTCCATTGAAGTAAATAGTTTCGCTAATGCAAATGACAATCCCGTTGTTTCAACCGAAAATTGGAATGAATTTGCATCCATTTGGAACACATCCAAAAAGAAATTAGTACTTGTTGGTGTCAATGAACCCGATGCGATTGCTACTTCAACAGTCGATTTTTTAGCAAATTACGCTTCGGTTGTTGTGATGACTGAAACCACATCTAATTTGCATCATCCTTCCTTTATAAATAATATTGACACCATAATTACTCCATTTTCATCGGATGATTTTGAGGTATTTCAACCCGAAATCCTGATTACTTTTGGTGGAATGGTCGTATCAAAACGTATCAAAGCAGCATTACGAAAATACCAACCAAAACACCATTGGCACATAGATTCTTTGCGGGCCTACAATACTTTTGGTTGTTTGACCAAACATTTTGAAACTGACCCAAATACTTTTTTTACTGCATTTATTCCTTTATTGCAACCGATTGAAAGCAATTATTTCGCAACTTTTGAGGCAATAAATGCACTTAGAAAAGCGAAACACAAAACGTATTTGTCAAAGATTCCATTTTCAGATTTCAAGGTTTTTGAGAAAGTAATTCAGAGTTTGCCAATTAACAGTCACTTGC
>CALPQA020000089.1 GCA_943325595.2 Auritidibacter sp. Marseille-P8566 | reverse complement strand
GGCGCATCGGCAGGGGTTATTCGATATAAAACGGTTAAATCAATTACAACTTCTAATCCGTCATTAGATAATACACGAATTGCATCGTCTCCTTCTTGAGCGCCTTCGGCATGAATGGCAGACATGGTATAATTTTGAGTTTGGATGTCAAAATCGGTTACATCTAAGAGGGGATTGATGACATGTAGTCCACTTTCTAAAATATCCGATTGTACATTTCCGTAAAGTGATTGAACACCCACTTTTCCTGCATCAATTTGCTTGAACATGGAAGAAGAAAGCCCGAGAAAGATAACAATTACACCTGCAAATTTTAAAATTCCTGAAAACTTGGATAAGTTTGGATTGCTGTTTTTAAAAGAAAAACTAATAAAAAACAAAATAATACCTAATATGACCGTGAATACTACCATTTGATGTGATTTTTAATTAAAATTTGAACGTGCGTGTTTATTTGTTAATTTATGAAAGCGAATATACAAAAATAATGCTGCAGTTGAAAGTCCTGATAAAAGTCCAATCCATACGCCGACTGCTTGAAGTTCTGTATATTTTCCGAGATAAAATGAAATAGGAAAACCAACTATCCAATAGGCGACAAAGGTAATATACATTGGGACTTTCACATCTTGCAAACCTCTTAAAGCTCCCAAAACGACTACTTGAATTCCATCTGAAATTTGGAAAACTGCCGCTACTAAAAGCAACTTGGAAGCAATATAAATTACCTCTTTATTTTCAACAACTTGGTTTACATTGTCCATGTTTAGAAATAAATGCGGTAAGAAATTATGTAAAACTACGAATAAAATACCGAAAATAGTTTCTACAACGATGGTTACTAAAAAAACTGACCTTGCCACTGTGATTAGCTTTTTATAATCCATTAATCCTTTTTGGTTTCCCACGCGAATTGTAGCAGCAACACTCAAACCCATGGCAAACATAAAAGTTGTTGTGGCCAAAGTTAATGCTATTTGGTTAGCAGCTTGACTGGTTTTCCCGATGGAGCCCGAAAGCCAAATTGCAGCAGTAAAAAGAGCCACTTCGAAAAGCATTTGCATTGCAGAAGGAAGTCCTAAATTAGAAATTTTTTGGAGCATTGACTTCTTTATTTCTTTAAAACTAAAGTTTTTGAAGTACGGTTTGAGTTCTGAGTTGCTTTTCATTATATAATGCATGAAAACAACCATCGCAATTCTAGAAATAACTGTTCCTAAGGCTGCTCCCAAAATCCCCATCTTTGGAAAAATCCAAATTCCATAAATCAACATATAATTCAGAAAAACATGCACGACATTGGTAAAAAAAATGGCGTACATTGAATATTTGGTTTTTGATAATCCATCAGAAAATTGCTTGTATCCTTGAAATACAATTACAGGAATTAATGAAAACGCTACCCAATCAATATAAGGGGCAGCCAAATCGACTACTTCTTTTGGTTGGTGCATGAGCAGCATTATCGGTTTTGCCAAAACTATTAAAATGAACAATACAATTCCCAATATTGTACAAGACAAAAGTCCGTGGTGAAAAATAGAGCGTATTTTTTTATCGTCTTTTTCGGCATCAGCCTCGGCTACAAGTGGTGTTATTGCTGTTGAGAATCCAATTCCGATGGACATTCCAATAAAAACAAAACTACTCCCTAGTGAAACAGCTGCTAGCTCGGTTGAACCAAGATTTCCAACCATTATATTGTCTACAATTGCAATCAGTGTATGACCGAGCATCCCAAGAATAACGGGATAAGCTAATTTTAAATTATAAGAAAACTCTTTCGTGTATTGTGATAAATTCAATTTATGTTTGTTTTGTGCAAAAGTAATTAGATAATATAGAATTTATGCTCAAATATTATTTATAATTAATAATTTTCTAATTTTGTAACAAAATTAAAAACCGTTATGACTAGAAAATTACTTTTATTAGTATTATTTACAAATTTTGCTGCGTTTTCCCAACTTATTTTTAACGACGATTTCACAAACTACACTACTGATCAGTCATTTAGTGGCTAGGGAACGTGGGCAAATAATACTGTATTCAAAACATTACTATTAACTGTAATTTAAATCCATTTAAAGATAATTATGATACAATTCCAACTCGAATTATTATTTCAAATTATAGGAATTGGTTCTGCATCGGGATTAATTTTCAATGACAATTCTTTGTATATAATATGCGATAACAGTACTTATTTACATGAATATTCCTTGGATTTAAAAACAATTAAAAACCATGCTATTGTTGCAAATCCGATGCAAAACATACTTAAAAAAGACAAATTAGACTTTGAAGCAATTGCAAGTTTTGAAAACAGTTTTCATGTTTTTGGTTCTGGTTCAACGGAAAAAAGAAATAAAATGGTAACATTAAATGCAACTACAAAAGAAGCAGTTGCAACAGATGATTTATCAGGATTGTATTCTGTGATGCAGAATTTTGGAGGCATAAAACAAGAAGATTTCAATGTAGAAGGCGCAATTTTCAATGGCACAAATTGGTATTTATTTAATCGCGGCAATGGGAAATCAAAGAAGAATGTTGTTTTCACAATAGCAGGAAAAAACTTAACCGATGAATTCACTATTTTATCCAATGACTATAAATTACCAAAAATAAAAGGAGTACAAACAAGTTTTACCGATGCTGTAGCAGTAGAAAATAAAATTTATTTCTTGGCTACAGCCGAAAACACGCAATCAACCTATGAAGACGGTATTGTTTTAGGAAGTTTAATTGGCTGTATCGATACAATAACAATGAAAATTGATTTCACACAGAAAATCTCCGAAAATCATAAATTTGAAGGAATTACCGTATTTAAAAATTCGATAAACACAATTGAGTTCTTACTTTGCGAAGACAAAGATTCCGATGAATTGAAATCCGACATCTACAAGTTATCTATTACTAAATAATACTAGGATAAAAATAAACTATTTTTCAATTTCCCGAAGGTTTTCCATTTTTTTATATGCCAAGAATCCTGTGATGTCTTCAAAATGTTCTTTGACGCGTTTGTTTCCAAATTCAAAAACTTTGGTTGCTAATCCGTCTAAGAAATCTCTATCGTGAGAAACCAGAATCAAAGTACCGTCAAAATCACGAAGTGCTTCTTTGATAATATCTTTAGTTTTCATGTCTAGGTGATTCGATGGCTCATCGAGAATTAATAAATTTACCGGTTCAAGCAATAATTTTATCATTGCCAAACGCGTTTTTTCGCCACCAGAAAGCACTTTTACTTTTTTGGTAACATCATCACCATGGAACATAAAAGCACCTAAAATATCTTTGATTTTTGTTCGCACATCACCAACAGCAATATCATCAATAGTTTCGAAAATTGTTGCATTTTCATCTAATAAAGAAGCTTGATTTTGAGCGAAATATCCAATTTGGGAGTTATGACCAATTTCTAAACTACCGATATTGATTTCAATTTCTTTCATGATGGCTTTAATCATAGTCGATTTGCCTTCTCCATTTTTACCAACGAAAGCTACTTTTTGACCACGTTCGATAACCATATTGGCATTTTCAAAAACCACATGATCACCATACGCTTTCGATAAATCCTTAACGATTACAGGATATTGTCCTGAACGAGCCGCTGGAGGAAATTTTAATTTAAGAGCTGATGTATCTACTTCGTCAACTTGAACGATTACTAATTTTTCAAGCATTTTAACACGTGACTGAACCGCATCAGTTTTAGAAAATGTTCCTTTAAAACGATCTATAAAAGTTCTGTTATCGGCAATCATTCGCTGTTGTTCGTCATATGCTTTTTGCTGGTGTACCCGACGGTCTTTTCTAAGTTCTAAATAATGAGAATACTTCGCTTTGTAATCATAAATACGCCCCATTGTTACTTCAATGGTTCTGTTTGTAATGTTATCCACAAAAGCTCTATCGTGAGAAATTACAACAACAGCTTTCGCCGAATTAATCAAAAAATCCTCTAACCATTGAATACTTTCGATATCCATGTGGTTTGTAGGCTCATCTAATAAAATCAAATCTGGTTTTAATAAAAGAATTTTAGCCAATTCGATTCGCATTCTCCATCCACCAGAAAATTCTGAGGTTTGCCTTGTGAAATCTTCGCGAACAAAACCTAATCCAATTAGGATTTTTTCAATTTCGGCTTCATAATTAACTTCTTCGATAGCATAGAATTTCTCACTTAAATCAGAAACACGCTCAATCAACTTCATGTAGGCATCGCTTTCATAGTCGGTGCGAATTGTCAATTGTTCGTTGATTTCGTCGATTTCAGCTTTCATCTTAAAAATTTCTCCAAAAGCTTTGGAAGCTTCTTCCATAACCGTGGCGCCATCTGTGGTTAGTAAATGCTGTGGCAAATAAGCTACAACGGCATCTTTTGGTGCTGAAATATTTCCTGTAGAAGGTTTACTTTGTCCTGCAATTATTTTTAATAATGTCGATTTTCCAGCGCCATTTTTACCCATTAGGGCAATTTTATCATTTTCATTAATTGCGAAGGACACATCGCTGAACAAAGTTGTTCCGCCAAATTGAACGGAAATATCATTAACTGTAATCATTGTAGAATTTTTGACTTAAAGAAAATTAATTTCTTAGATTTTTGAGGTGCAAAGATAAATTAAAAAGAGAGATTGGCAATTGAAAAAAAAAACGAACTAATTTAGTTCGTTAAATACTCATTCTAAATTCTTCAATAATGGGACTGGCTTTTCCAAAATCGACTTCTTGTATAAAGACTTCAACGGCCAAATCTGTATTTCCAAAACCTGCTAATCGGGCAGATTGAATGTTGTTTTTCATTACCGTATTTATCCCAATTGCTTCAATTTTTTGTTGGAGAGCTTGAGCTAAGATTTCACTTCCCGAAAATATTTTCATTAATCCCATTAACTTATTATTTATTTATGTTTAGAATAGACAACTTATAAAGCAGTGTGTTTTTGTTTTAGAGAAGAAAAATAATAGAAAAAAGGTTTATTCCCTATTAATTGCTCCTGATTGTTTAAGCATTTTCTTTGTTTTATAGTATTGATATTTTCTTTTTCGATTTAATCTTCTCTTTTCTTTGAGCCATTTTTTAAGCTGAAAATAAATTATAACAAATACAACTATACAAAAGATAGTACCAAATAAATACAAAATTATGTCAATTAAATTTGAAAACAAGTCCTCCATGTGTATAGAAATTTACTGTAAGACAAAAATATGATAATTTAATAATTATAATAATAATAAAACCAATCTTTTTATGAATTTAAAACATTAGATGCTGTTTGGACTTATTCTTCCAACCAGCTTGATTTTCATATTCCACAAAATAAATTTTTAAATCGGCTTGGTTTTCATATTTGACAAAGTAAATTTTCTTTTTAGATTGATTAGCATATTTCGTAAAAAACCACTTCCCATCGTTTTGTCCAGATTGGTTTTCATACTTGACTTTATACACTTTCAAATCAGCTTGATTTTCATAATCCACAACATACACTTTTACGTCAGATTGGTTCTCATATTCTACAGAAAAAACTTTCTGAGCACTGCAAACTGAAACCGACGAAAATATTAAAATTAGTGTCCAAATTATATTTTTCATTTTACTTTTATTTACGATTATTAATTAAAATTGAATGCCTATTATTTACACTTTTATTACCCTAAATTTCATCGAAATTAAATTCAAAATTACGTTCGTTTTTATACCACAATTGCCCTTGAGAAACTTCTAATGGACACTCAAAATTATTGGTATATAACGCTCCTGTTCCAAGTCCTTGTGGTCTATTATTTTGTTGTAAAAAAGTCCATTGTGCAATTGCATTTAAACCAATATTACTCTCTAAAGCAGAGGTAATCCACCAGTCTATTTTGTGCTTTTCAGCCAAAGAAATCCATTCTTTTGTACCGCGAAATCCACCAATAAAACTAGGTTTCAAAATGATATATTGCGGCTTGATTTTGAATAGTAATTCTTCTTTTTCATCTGTAGAAAACACTCCGATGAGCTCTTCGTCTAATGCGATTGGAATTGGTGCCATTTTGCACAACTCTGCCATCCTGTCAGTATTGTTTTTTTGTATTGGTTGCTCTATGCTATGTAATTTAAATCCAGCTAATTGATTTATTTTATCTAAAGCTTGACTTTCGTCAAAAGCACCGTTTGCATCGACTCTAATTTCGACTTGCTCGGGTGTGAAATGTTGGCGAATAAAGCGCAATAATTGCAATTCTTCCTCAAAATTTATAGCACCAATTTTCATTTTGATACAATGAAAACCTTCGGCTAATTTTTCCTCGATTTGTTGCTTCATAAAAGCTTCATTTCCCATCCAAACCAAACCATTAATTGGAATTGATTTTTTGCCTTTTGTAAAGTCGGAGGGAAAGAGCAAAAACGGGTTGGAACTTGCCAAAGATTGGAACGCCATTTCAACACCAAACTGTATTGATGGAAACTCAATTAAGTCCTCCAAAAGTGCATCAATTCCGAGGTGAATATTGGCACAAGTCCATGCAATTTTTTCTTCATAATCGGGTCGATCATCACAACTCAAACCGCGGAGAATTCCGCACTCCCCTATTCCTTTTTTACCATCTTTTTCGAGCACAATAAACCACGTTTCTTTCTCAGTCATAACTCCTCTTGAAGTACCTGATGGTCGCTTGAAATTAAGAATATATTTGTGAAAAGATGCCTTCAAAATTGCTATTTTTAATTTGATAATACTCTAATAATTCTATCAAAATCATCACTTTTCACACCCGCTTTTCGGAAGGAATCAAAGTCGGATTTTACTTTTTGAGACCAACTTAAACTGTCTGTAACGTTTTGTAATTGGTATTTTTTGTAAATTGTTTTGGCTTCTTTGTAGTTGTCGTTTAACAAATAAGCGTGTGCTAAATTAAGTTTTATAAGCAATTCTGAAGTGTCAATTTCCTCTCCAATTTTAAGATATTTAATTGCTTTTCCAAATTGTTTGGTGTAAATATAATTGATTCCGATAGCGTTATAATCGGAAACAGCGCCTTTTCCTGAATTGATAATTGACAATAACAATGCAATTGCGCCACCAAAATCACCTTTATTAGTAGCTTCTAGTGCTTCAGTTCTGTTGTTTTCGTTTATAGCGTTTGAAGTACCCGATTCTGTTAAACACGCTTCACTATTTAATTTGAATACATTGGCCTTTTCAATATTCATTTGGTTTTGAAACTCTTGAAATTTGAATTCTTTTTGTAT
>CALPQA020000088.1 GCA_943325595.2 Auritidibacter sp. Marseille-P8566 | reverse complement strand
GCAAAGCTTAAAAAAGCACAAGATGCTATTACAGCAATGCGACCTTATGCCGAAAAATTAACGGAATTATTACAAAATCTTTCTGCAAATCTTGATGGAGATGCAGGCGGTGAGTTTACGACACAACGTGAAGTAAAAAAAGTGTTAGTGGTGGCAATTACTTCAAATAGAGGTTTGTGTGGCGCTTTTAACACCAATGTAATTAAGGAAGTAAAAAACCGTTCTGTGTTTTATGCAGGAAAGCAAGTTGATGTTTTTGCCATTGGTAAAAAAGGAAACGATACTTTAAGCAAAACACTTGATGTGGTAGACAATCAAAGTCTTATTTTTGATAATTTAACTTTCGATAATGTAGCTGCAATTGCAGAAACATTAACGCAAAAATTTATTTCAGGAGAATACGACAAAATTGAATTGGTTTACAACCAATTTAAAAACGCAGCGACACAAATCGTTCAAACAGAACAATTTTTGCCATTAGTGGCTTTAAAATCGGATACAATCAAAGCAACAGGAGATTATATCTTCGAACCTTCAAAAGAAGAAATTGTTTTGACATTGATTCCAAAATCATTGAAAACACAATTATACAAAGGGATTAGAGATTCATTTGCCTCAGAGCATGGAGCGCGTATGACTGCAATGCATAAAGCAACAGACAATGCAACCGAATTGAGAGACCAATTGAAATTGACCTACAACAAAGCACGTCAAGCTGCAATTACTAACGAAATCTTAGAGATTGTTGGTGGAGCTGAGGCTTTGAAAGGATAAAAATTACAGCACATCTGTATTAAAAAAAGTTCCCAAACGGGAACTTTTTTAGTATAACCTTAACGTGTAATTCTCAAAAATAACGTCTAATTTCCACTATTTTTAAGTAATTTTATAAAAAATACAAACCGTTGAAAATAAAAGAACTCTCTACAATTCCCGAAATGGTGGCACAATACGACATCATGAAACATTTGTATACAAATTTCACAATAGAAAAATACGAAGCCTATCTTACAGAAATGGTGCCACATAATTACAGGCAAGTAGCCGTTTTTGAAGGTGATATATGTGTGGCTTTAACTGGGTTTTGGTCAGGAATCAAACTCTGGTCTGGGAAATATATTGAAATCGATAACTTTATTGTGCACCCCGAATACCGCTCCAAAGGGTACGGAAAAGCAATGACCGATTACATCAACAAGAAAGCTTTGGAGAGCAATTGCACCATGATTGTATTGGATGCTTATACAGGCAATTTTACAGCTCACCGTTTCTATTACAATCAAGGATTTGTCCCTAAAGGATTTCACTTTTTGAAAATATTAAACGAAGACGGACTTTCATAAACCAAAAAAATGAAACATACTAAAACTATATTTTTACTTTTTACACTTCAATTCTTGTTCGCTTTTTGCACTTCAAAAGAGGGGTTTCAACAAAAATTTCCTCAAGAAATTAGTACTATTTCCTTTGAAAAATGGATGGGCGGAAGACAAGAAGCAGGCAGCGGAACGACGATTCGTATCGAATTTAAAAAACTACTTTCAAAAAATATACACTTAGAAAAAATCTATTTTCAAGGTTTTGAAACACAAATTGTGCAAGAAAACGAAACTACTTTCAAGGCAAGTTTTTATTTTAATGCAATCTACCGCAACCCAAATTCTTCTAATTTTGACTCCAAAAAGTTTAATTTAAAACAAAACGAAGCCGTAATAGAATACCAAAAAAACAATAAAACATTCTTTTATAAATGCCGCAACATCAAAGAAATTCCAATGATTGCATATCCATAGCGAAACCCACTGAAAAATTACTTATTTTTGTTTTTACAAATTCTAAAAAACGATTTTGAGCATCTATAAAAGTCTTTTCAAACAAACTGCCATTTACGGACTAGCAACGGTTTTGCCGCGAATGTTCAGCTTTTTATTAGTGCCACTTTACACCGATTTGCTCCCAAAAGCAGCCTACGGAAAAGTCACCATTATCTTTGCTTGGATGATTTTTTTCAACGTGATTTTGGCCTACGGAATGGAAACTACTTTTTTTAGATTTTACAACAATGAAACCAACAAAAAAGCAGTTATAGAAACCACAACCGTTTCCATATTTTGGTCAACTTTACTGTTTCTATTTCCCGCTTTATTATTTAAAAATGTCCTCGCCGATATATCAGGAATCGATGTACAATACATCATCTATACCATCTGGATTTTAGTTTTAGATGCTTTAGTAATAGTACCTTTTTCAAAACTCCGAGCCTATCAAAGACCAATGATTTATGCCGTAATAAAAATTGGAAATGTAGTAGTAAATCTCTCGTTAAACTTATTTTTTTTAATCTATCTCCCAAAAATTGCGGAAGCAAATCCCGATAGTTTTTCAGGATCTTTATACACTGAAAATTTTGAAGTAGGATATATTTTTGTTTCCAATATCATCGCGAGTTTGCTAACATTTATAGCACTTTCGCCAAATTATTTCCATGTAAATTGGCAGTTCGACTTCAATCTTTGGAAACGAATGATGCGCTACGGATTGCCCATTATGGTCGCCGGAATTGCCTTTGCCATCAACGAGCAATTCGATAAAATCTTACTAGGAAAATTACTTCCCGCAAATATTGCCGAAGCCGAAGTTGGCGTGTATTCTGCCTGTTACAAACTCGGATTGTTCATGGTTTTGTACCGAACCGCCTATACTTTGGGAATTGAACCTTTCTTTTTCAGTCACGCCAAAAACGAAAATGCGCCTCAAACATATGCCACAGTAACCAAATATTTCGTCATTTTTGGATCCTTTATTTTGCTATCCGTAATTGTTTTTGCCGATATTTTCAAATATTTCATGATACGCGATTCGTCCTATTGGGAAGCCATGAAAGTCGTTCCGCTAATCATTTTAGCCAACTTTTTCCTCGGAATTTACACCAATTTATCCGTCTGGTACAAACTCATCGACAAAACCTACATCGGCGCCTATATTTCCATCATCGGCGCAGTCGTAACCCTTGTTTTGAATTTTTTATTAATCCCAACCATGAGTTATTACGGCTCTGCAATCGCCACAATTGCCGCCTATGGAACCATGATGGGCATTTCCTATTTCCTCGGAAATAAATACTATCCCATTCCCTACGACATCAAAAAAATCAGCGGTTATTTAGGATTATCCATCCTATTTTCCATAATTTCATTCTATTATTTCCGCGAAAATTACTTCGTCGGAATCCCATTATTGCTAGGATTTATGTATTATATATACCGCAACGAAAAAGAAACATTGAACAAAATTTTAAAACGTAAAAATAATTAGGAGCTATTTCCCGCTATCCGCTATATCTCTTGTGGCGAACCCCGCCACAACAGGATGCCGCTACTATCGGGGCTAAACACAAAGTAGTAACAAGATATTTTTTGTTCCAAAACAACTAAAAATGAAAATAAACATCATCAACAAATCACAACACGATTTGCCAAATTATGAAACCATTGCCTCAGCAGGAATGGATTTGCGTGCCAATTTATCCGAAGCCATTGCCTTAAAACCCTTGGAAAGAACCATCGTAAAAACAGGACTTTTCATAGAATTACCCATCGGTTTTGAAGCGCAAGTGCGCCCAAGAAGCGGATTGGCAGCCAAAAAAGGAATTACTGTTCTCAATTCGCCAGGAACAGTTGACGCCGATTATCGTGGAGAAATTGGAGTAATTTTAGTAAATTTATCCAACGAAGTTTTCATTATCGAAAATGGAGAAAGAATCGCACAACTCATCATCGCAAAACACGAACGCGCCGAATGGATTGAAGTCCAAGAATTGTCAGAAACTTCAAGAGGAGAAGGCGGTTTCGGAAGCACGGGGGTGAAGTAATAATATTCAATAATTTAATAATTCAAAGATTGGAAGATTTCCAATATTTTTTAAATCTTTGAATTTTTTAATCTTTAAATTTTTTAATCTTTAAAAGAAACATGAAAATAATCGTTCCAATGGCAGGTCGTGGTTCACGCCTTCGCCCACACACATTAACAGTTCCAAAACCGCTAATTCCAATTGCAGGAAAACCAATTGTACATAGATTAGTTGAAGATATTGCAGGCGTTTTGAATCAAGAAATTGATGAAGTAGCTTTTATTATTCACGAAAGTTTTGGAAAAAAAGTTGAAGAAGAATTAATTGCAATTGCCCAAAAGCTAGGTGCAAAAGGTACCATATATTATCAGAACGAAGCTTTAGGAACAGGTCACGCAATTATGTGTGCCAAAGATTCTTTGAGTGGTCCCGCAGTTATTGCGTATGCGGATACTTTAATTCGTGCCGATTTTGAATTGGACGCAACTGCCGACAATGTTATTTGGGTAAAACAAGTTGATCAGCCTGAAGAATTTGGGGTAATTAGTCTTAACGAAGCCAATGAAATCGTAGAATTAGTAGAAAAACCAAAAGAATTTGTTTCAGATCTTGCTGTAATTGGAATTTACTATTTCAAAGATGTTGCGGTTTTAAAAACAGAACTTCAAGCCGTTTTAGACAACAATATAATTCACGGTGGCGAATATCAAATCAACGACGGAATTAAACAAATGATGACAAAAGGCATGAAATTTGTACCAGGTAAAGTTGATGAATGGATGGATTGTGGAAACAAAAATGTAACGGTTGAAACCAACTCAAGAATGTTAGGTTTTTTACATAACGATGGAGAAAATTTAGTTTCAGATTCTGTTATTTCAGAAAACAGTACCATTATCCAACCGTGTTATATAGGTGAAAACGTAACTTTGAAAAATGCAACTGTTGGTCCAAATGTTTCTTTAGGAAACGGCTGTTTGGTAGAAAATGCTACCCTAAAAAACAGTTTGGTTCAAAACCATTCGGTTATAAAAAATGCTAATTTAGACAACGCTATGATTGGAAGTCATGCTAGTTTTGATGGAAATTTTACAAGCATAAGTATTGGAGATTATTCGGTATTAGAATAAATTAAAACCAAAAATCTCACAGCATAGAGATTTATAAAACAATGAAAAAGTTACTTTTTACAACCCTTTTTGTTCTTTTGCTTTGCAATCCTATTTTGCTATGGTCACAATCAGATCCAGAAGTACCGCCCGTAGAAAAAGATGATTTTCAAGATTGGTTTTATGAATCGTTGAAACAAAAAGGCATTGAAAATTATGACAAGGCAATTATTGAATTAGAAAAATGTCTGAAAATTCAACCCGAAAATGCCACAGTTTACTTTGAATTAGGAAAAAATTATTTGGCGCAAAAAGAGTATAACAAAGCATACACTTCTTTTGAAAGTGCTACCAAAATTGATTCCAATAACAGATGGTTTTGGGTCGGAATGTATGACGTTTGCTATGAAACGAAAGATTTTGAAAAAGCAATTCCAATCGTAGTAAAACTAGTAGAATTCAAGAAGGAATACAAAGAAGAATTGGTATCACTTTATATGAATACCCAACAATTCGACAAGGCTTTAGAATTAATCAATGAATTAAACGACTCGGTTGGAAAGCTAGAATTGCGCGAAAATTATAAGGGTCAAATTCTTCGAGACCCAAAATTTCAAAGTGCCGAACGGAATAATTTAATAGATCAAATCAAGAAAAATCCCAAAGACGAAGCGAATTATGTTGCCTTGATTTTTTTATATAATGAAAACAACCAAGAAGAAAAAGCACAGGAAATTGCTAAGAAATTAGAAATTGCAATTCCAACTTCAGATTGGGCACAAGTGAGTCTTTTTAAATTATATTTAGAAAATAAAGAGGGAGAAAATGTTGTAAAGGCAATGAATTTTGTTTTAGCAAGCCCAAAGATTGATAGTAAAATTAAACACAGAATGCTGAACGAATTTATCCTTTTCATAAGTGATAAACCTCAATTTGATACCGATTTAGAAAAAGCAGTTGCCTATTTCGACAATGACAAGGACGTTCAAGTAGCAAAAGAGTTAGGAAAATTCTATCACAATAAAAAAAATTGGGACAAGGCCATTCGGTTCTATGAAATTCAAACCCGCAAATCCCCTGATGATTTGGAAATGGCATTACTTTTGTTAGAATGTTATACTGAAAAAGGACAATTTGACGTTATAGAAAAGAAAGCCCAAGAATTGTTGCAAATTTATCCAACGCAACCTCAGTTATACTATTACGCGGGATTGGCTTTAAATCAAAAAGGCGCTTTCAAAAAAGCAAAAGAAGTACTAGAATCGGGATTGGATTTTGTAATTGAAAACGAAGCATTAGAATTGAATTTTAATATTCAACTAGGGGAAGCCTTCAACGGATTGGGCGATTTGAAAAAGAAAGAATATTATTTCTCTAAAGCAGAAAATGCTTTAAAACAAAAAAAATAATGAAAAAATACATCGGTTTTTTACTGGTTTTTTTACTGTTATCCTGCAAAGCCAAAAAAGCGTTTGTTGCAGAAAACAGCTCTAACAATGAGTTGACTTCAGAAAATATAATAGAAAAGCATTACAATGATAAGATGAATTTTTCTACGTTATATATTAAGTCAAACGCGAGTTATAAAGACGGAAAACAATCCCAAAATGTAACTGCTGAAATTAAAGTTAAGAAAGACGAAAAGATATTAATTAGCATTCGTTTTCTTGGAATTACAATGGCAAAAGCGTTAATTACGCCCAATGAAGTAAAGTATTATGAAAAAATAAATGGGAGTTATTTTGAAGGAAATTATGCCGCACTAAGCCGATGGCTAGGAACAGATTTAGATTTTCAGAAAGTGCAAAACATGCTAATTGGAGAAGCAATAGATGATTTGAAAGGGGCTAAATTCGAAACTACTATTGAAGATAATTTGTACAAATTGTCATCCAATACGGATGCAAACACGAGCAAGACGTTTTATTTTGAAAACAATAACTACCGCATAAAAAAGCAAGCAATTACGCAAGCTGCACAAGGAAGAATGTTGCAAGTAAGCTACCCCGAACGCAAAGAAGCCTCGGAAGCATTTTTGCCTTTGCGGATTGCCATTGAAGCCATTCAAAATAGTGAAACAACAAATATTAACATCAATTACAACACCATTTCGTTCAATGAAGATCTTTCTTTTCCTTATTCTGTCCCAGAATCGTATGAAAGAATTTTTATTAATTAGATTTGCATAAATACCGTTTCAATATGTCAAAATTTATTCTTAGTTTCCTACTTCTCATAATGACTTCAACACTTTGGAGCCAAGAAGACCAACAACAAAAATTAGAAGAACGAAAAGCTCAAATTCAAAGAGAAATTCGTGAAAACGAAGAATTGTT
>CALPQA020000087.1 GCA_943325595.2 Auritidibacter sp. Marseille-P8566 | reverse complement strand
TTTTTGCAACCAGTTTATTAGCAGGAAGTATTACCGCTTTTGCAGGACCTATAGCTTTCAGTGGGCTAGCAGTTCCACACATTGCCAAATTAGTATTTCAAACCAGCAATCACAAAATATTATTTTGGAGCACCTTACTTTTTGGTGCAATTATAATGCTTATTTGTGATATTATTTCCCAAGTTCCAGGCACAGATATTATTTTACCAATAAACGCTGTAACTTCTATTTTTGGCGCGCCAATAGTAATTTGGTTGTTGGTTAGAAAAAGAAAAATGATGGGTTGATTTTAAGTGTTTAACTGTTTAATTGTTTAACCGCAAGGAGCGCAAAGTTTTACGCAAAGTTCGAAAAGAAAATCTATTATCTATTTGTCTATTATCTTGAATCTTTCCTCTTTTATCTTAACTATTCAACTAGCAATTTTCTTGATAATAACGAGCTTCAATTCTTTTAATGTCTTTAATAGAACTCCTTGCCCACTGCAATCGCTTTTCTAAAATATCATCTTCAGATAATTGCCAATTTATATCCGAAGCACGAAGTCGGAGCATGAGGTTTTGAATTATAATTGCTGCCGAAACCGATATGTTCAAACTTTCTGTGAACCCCACCATCGGAATCTTCAGAAAACCATCTGCTTTTTGCAAAATTTCTTCCGATAATCCATCGCGTTCGGTTCCAAAAAACAAAGCGCTAGGTTTGGAAATATCAAAATCTTCCAACAAACAATCATTCTCGTGCGGTGTGGTTGCTATAATTTGATAGCCTTTTGCTTTAAGCGTATCAATGCAACCTGAAATACTATCAAATGCATTGATGTCAACCCATTTTTGAGCACCCATTGCGATTTCTTTATCGATACTTTTACCATAGCGTTGCTCAATAACATTCAATTCTTGAATTCCAAAAACTTCGCAACTGCGCATAACTGCACTCGTATTGTGCATTTGAAAAATATCTTCAACTGCAATCGTAAAATGTTTTGTTCTGTTTTTCAATACGTTCAAAAAACGCTCTTTTCTGTTGTCGGTAAGTATATTTTCAAGAAATTCCAAGTAGGCAATGTCAACCATTATTCAAGTATTTTCGGTAAATTTAGAAACAAATTTGAGTTTTAAAAACTTTTTGATTTAAACTTAAACTTCAAAAAGTGCTAAATCAGCTTTCGACAAACAAAATGTCTTTTGGGCTATGTATTTTAAATGAGCAATTCCGAGTTTTTTAAATCATAAATTAACCAAACAATTCTTTATATTTGCACTTTCAAAAAACACACAACAATGACTACTTTAAACGAATTAAATGCTGTTTCACCGATTGACGGAAGATACAGAAGTAAGACCCTTTCATTAGCGCCATTCTTTTCAGAAGAAGCGTTAATTAAATACCGCGTATTAGTTGAAATTGAGTACTTTATTGCTTTATGCGAAATTCCATTGCCTCAGTTAAAAAGTATCGATTCAAGTGTGTTTGAAAGCCTAAGAAACATCTATAAAAACTTTTCTACTGAAGATGCGCTTTGGATAAAAGAAACCGAAAAAGTGACCAATCACGATGTAAAAGCTGTTGAATATTTCATCAAAGATGCTTTCGAAAAATTGGGATTGTCACAATACAAAGAATTCATCCATTTTGGATTGACTTCACAGGACATCAATAATACCGCAATTCCATTATCTACAAAAGAAGCTTTTGAAAAAGTGTATATGCAGTCATTAATTGCGTTGACATCCAAACTTAAAGAGCTAAGTGTTGAATGGCGCGATATTCCAATGTTAGCAAGAACCCACGGTCAGCCAGCATCACCTACTCGTTTAGGAAAAGAAATCGGAGTGTTTGTAGAACGTTTAGAAGAGCAAATGCGCTTGTTGTTCAACATTCCGTTTGCAGCAAAATTTGGAGGCGCAACTGGTAATTATAATGCGCATCACGTGGCATATCCACAGATTGACTGGAAAAAATTTGGAAGCGATTTCGTAGAAGGAAATTTAGGTTTGCATCATTCATTCCCAACTACACAAATAGAACATTACGATCATTTTGCGGCGTTTTTCGATGCCTTGAAAAGGATAAATACCATAATAATAGATTTAGACAGAGATATTTGGACGTATGTTTCAATGGAATATTTCAAACAAAAAATCAAAGCGGGAGAAATTGGTTCCTCAGCAATGCCACACAAAGTGAATCCAATTGATTTTGAAAATTCAGAAGGAAACTTAGGAATGGCGAATGCTATTTTTGAGCACCTTTCTGCAAAGTTACCTTTATCAAGATTACAACGTGACTTAACTGACAGTACGGTTTTGAGAAATATTGGCGTACCCATGGGGCATACACTAATTGCGTTTGAAGCTACTTTAAAAGGATTGAACAAATTGCTTTTGAACGAACCTAAATTTCATGAAGATTTAGAGAAAAACTGGGCTGTTGTTGCCGAAGCCATTCAAACGATTTTACGAAGAGAAGGCTATCCAAATCCTTATGAAGCATTGAAAGGATTGACGAGAACTAACGAAACAATTGACAAAAATGCGATTCATAATTTCATTGCAACTCTTGAAGTTTCTGAAGAAATTAAATCCGAATTGATGCAAATTACACCTAGTAATTTTGTGGGGATATAGTAATTTAGATAACATATTTTAACTCTCTAAATAACTAAATCAAACCAACCAAACATGAATATTATTAATTTAGTTGTTAGCATTAGTTTTCTAGTCATAGCCTTCCTTTTTTATTTACTTAGAAATTGGATTCCAAATCATGAAAAAAAACAAGACGACGATGACTATGGGGATCGTGCTTTAAGATTTGGAAGAAAATTTAAATTATGGTGTATTATTATTGTATGTATAATGGCTTCAATTGCTTATTTAATTAAAGCCATATAATCAGATATTACAAAGTTAAAGCTCGCTAAGGAAATGGAAATTCTCTGCGAGCTTTAGTTTTTTTTAATACAAAGTTTACATTTTGTCTATTAACTCCAAATTCATTATTTTTTTGTGATTATCCGAAAATAAATCTTAATTTGGTCACAAACATCAATCAAATCAACTTGATTCTTTATTATTAAATCGGCAGTTTATTGCTGTTTAAATTCAATTAAAAATACATATTAAACTTTATCATAAAAATAAAACCGACTGAATATCATGATAAAAAAAATTACTAATGTTATCGTACTTATTGGTGCTGGAGCTATTGGAGTTGCAATTGCTAGAAGAGTTGGCACAGGAAAACACCTTCTTTTATCTGATATTCGTCAGGAGAATATTGATGCAGCCGAAAAGACACTTAGTGAAGCTGGATTTGAAGTTAGCACAACACTTGTCGATATTACCTCCCGAGAATCGGTTCATTCACTTGTAAATATTGCTTTGTCCATAGGTACCATTTCAGGTGTAATTCATGCCGCTGGAGTTTCACCTTCTCAAGCTTCTCCTGCAACAATTCTTAAAGTTGACTTATATGGAACCGCACTTGTACTCGAAGAATTTGGGAATGTAATCGATATTAATGGAGCGGGAATAGTCATTGCATCACAATCCGGACATCGTTTACCAGCGCTAACTCCCGAACAAGATTATGACTTAGCCACGACTCCAGCTGATGATTTACTTTCACTTTCGATGCTTCAACCCAATCTTATAAACGATTCGCTACATGCTTACCAAATTTCAAAACGCGGAAATTCATTGCGAGTAATGGCTGAAGCTGTTCGATGGGGAAAAAGAGGCGCAAGAGTAAATACTATTAGCCCAGGAATCATAATTACACCTTTGGCAAAAGAAGAATTAAACGGTCCTAGAGGCGATGGATATCGAAGGATGATTTCACTTTCTGCTGCTGGTCGAGCTGGAACTCCAGATGAAGTGGCTACAGTTGCCGAACTTTTAATGGGTGCAAACAGCAGCTTCATTACGGGTAGCGATTTTTTAATGGACGGTGGTGTCACAGCCTCCTACTTTTTTGGGGAACTCTCTTTACGTTAACGTATACAAATCATCCAAACATACAGACATAAAATTATTTATTTGAAAGTAAAGTTAGAAAAATAAAACCGCCGTAAATGATAAACAACATCAAAATTTTAGACACCAAAATACTTTCTGACAATTGGTACATATTAAAGAAAATCACCTACGAGTATTTTAAGAGAGATGGAAGCCGGCATATACAAATACGAGAATCTTACGACCGTGGAAATGGAGCCGCGATTTTGCTTTATAATAAACTACAAAAAACAGTAATTCTGACACGACAATTTCGTCTTCCTACATTCATCAACGGAAATGAAAGCGGAATGCTAATAGAAGTTTGTGCAGGCATGTTGGACGAAGACAACCCCGAAGATTGTATAAAAAGGGAAACCGAAGAAGAAACTGGATACAAAGTAACCGATGTTCGCAAAATATTTGAAGCCTATATGTCGCCTGGTGCTGTAACAGAAATTATTCATTTTTTTGTTGCCGAATATTCAAAAGAAATGAAAGTCAATGAGGGTGGCGGTGCGGAACATGAAGAAGAAAATATTGAAGTTTTAGAAATGAAAATGGAGGAAGCCATGCAAATGATGGCGAAAGGCGAAATTAAAGACGGCAAAACAATGCTCTTACTTCATTATGCCAAACTCCACGATTTAGTATAATTGCAACCCGTTGGTATTAAAAAAGGATATAACAAAAAAAGCCTCGAATTTCTTCGAAGCTTTTACGCTTTTGGGTGGCTGACCGGGTTCGAACCGGCGACCCTCGGCACCACAAACCAATACTCTAACCAGCTGAGCTACAACCACCATTTTTAACGAGTGCAAATATATCACAAATGTTTTATTTTGCCAAGGAAAAAATCAAAAAATTATATCAAATCTCCTAAGCTATTGACTGCCACATACCTTTCAACGGTAAAACCTTCGGCGTATTCTGTTCCAATTAACCTTCCCAATTCACGAGAGCGATTGTGAATGCTATCTAAGAAGTTTTTGGTTGCAATTGGCGTTACAGGTTCCTTTGAATTTGGATTGTAAAACTGAGAACCGTAAGCTAAAATAGACGCTTCTTTTTTAGCGATAAATTCAGAAATATCTACTACAAAATCAGGCTCTATGTTTTTCCATTGAATGTAATGGTAAACCAATTTTGGGCGCCAAGCTTGTTGTGGAATTCCATCAATAGCAGTTTCAATTTTCACTAATCCAGATAAAAAACACGCATCCGAAACCAATTTACTTCCTTTTGCGTGGTCAATATGACGGTCGTCAATGGCATTACACAAAACTATTTCGGGTTTGTATTTTCTAATGATTTCGATGATTCTCATTTGGTGACTTTCATCATTTAGAAAAAAACCATCACGCATATCCAAATTTTCTCGAATGGAAATACCCAATATTTTTGCGGCAGCTTCCGATTCACTATTTCTAATTTCAACCGATCCTCGAGTTCCAAGTTCCCCACGTGTCAAGTCAATAATTCCAACTTTTTTACCCAATGCAATTTCTTTTGCAATTGTTCCTGAGCATCCTAATTCAACGTCATCGGGATGTGCCCCAAATGCTAGTAGGTCTAATTTCATACTATTATATTTTTCATTGTGGTGGCTTTATTCACCGTTTCTTGCCATTCTTTTTCGGGATTGCTGTCTTTTGTAATGCCGCAACCAATATACAAATGTGCCTTTGTACTGTCCAAATTTCTTTTTATTTGCATACACCTCAAATTCACAAATAATTCCGTTGCATTTTCTACTCTATTGATTTCTCCTAAAAAACCTGCGTAAAAACTTCTATTGTACCCTTCATTTTCAATAATAAATTCTTTGGCAATTTGCTTTGGCAATCCACAAACCGCAGGCGTAGGATGCAAAAGTAATACCAACTCTTTCACGTTTGTATTTTGATTAATAACTCCTTTAATATCTGTTTTTAAATGAAGTAATTTTCCCGCCTTCAAAGAATAGGGAGCCGAAACCTCAACTTCCGAAGTTACTGTTTTTAAATTTTCGAGAATATAATCGGTTACAAACTGTTGTTCTTCTTTCTCTTTATTTTCCCAAATCACCTCCGAATTCTCCTGAAACATTTGCGTTCCAGCCAAGGCTACCGTTTGAAAAACAATACCGTTAGTTTTTAGCAATCGCTCTGGCGTGGCACCCATCCACAATCCAATTTCAGGGTGAAACCAACAATAATTAAAAGCTGTGGGATAAGAATTCAGCTGTTTTTTATACAAATTCACCAAATCGAAATCCTGCAATTCAACTATTTCTTCTCGCGATAAAACAACTTTGTGAAATGTGTTTTTTTCAATTTCGTCCATTCCTTTTTGGACTAGGCTTTCAAATGCTGCTTTTTCTTGTTGGTTTGAATTTTCAGAAAGTGTTGCTTTTAAAGGCATTTCCATTGGAACAAAAACAACTTCTAGCATTTCAGAATTTTCTTCAGGAATTAGGATTATCCGTTCCCCATCGAAAGGAGCAAATACAAATCCTTTTTCGGTGAAACTTTCGGCAAAATTCAACTCGTTGTCTTTTTGAAAAAGCCCAACTACCCTATTCTCATTTGATTTGCTGTAGATTACAAATGGCAAATTGAGTTGTAAATGCTGTTGAACTTTTATAAAAAAATCAATCATAATTCCTTTTTTGTATCAGATAAAATCTTTGATAAGTCAATTTTGATTTGTCTTATTTTTTTATTTGTAAAACCATATTTGTCAATTTGCACAATGAAATCAATCGTCCTTCTTCATCGGTGATTTTAATTTCCCATAAATGCAACGTTTTGCCTTTGTGAATAATTCTAGCAGTTCCAAATACAAATCCTTCTTTTATGCTTCGCAAATGATTCGCAGAAATTTCTATTCCGCGTATTTCAAATTCTTCATGATTAATAAATAGCATCGAAGCCGCACTTCCAACACTTTCGGCCAAAGCCACTGAAGCACCGCCGTGCAACAATCCCATTGGTTGATGATTTCTAGAATTTACTGGCATTTTGGCTACTAGAAAATCTTCTCCCGCATCAATATATTCAATTTCTAATGTTTCCATCAGGGTGTTTTTGGAGTATAAATTGCACCTTGCTAGGACTGTATCTTTATCGAAAATCATTTTTTTGATGTAAAAATAAGACATTATGAGGATAGTATAAAATTAATTGGAGTTTTAGATTATTGAAAAGTCAATTTATAAACTAAATTCAGCTCTTTTACGTTATACAGTTGGAATTTGAATCAATTCAAGTTTTTAGTTACTATTATATTACTTATTTTTACAAAAAATATATACCCATGCGGAATTTAATTTTTATAGCTTTTATCGGAATACTTT